>CAZTPE010000016.1:0-20276 GCA_964614545.1 uncultured Ectothiorhodospiraceae bacterium | reverse complement strand
CATCACCACAAACAGGAACAGCACCATCACCGCACCGACATAAACCAATACCAGCGTCAGAGCAAGAAATTCGGCTTCCAGCAAAATCCAGATCGCGGCACTGGTGAAGAACGCCAGCACCAGAAATAGGGCCGCAAATACCGGGTTGCGCACGGTAACGACCGCACCGGCGGAGAGCACCAATATGGTCGAAAATATGTAGAAAATTGTTTGTTCCACGCCTATACCATCAATTTGCGATTATCGATACTTAGCATCGGCGGCACGATCTGCCGCGATCTGCTTCTCAAACTTGTCCCCATGGGCAAGGAGTTTTTCCTTGGTCATATACAGATCTTCTCGCACATCACCGTAATACTCGAAGTGGCGTGTTTCGACGATGGCATCCACGGGGCAGGATTCCTCACAGAATCCGCAATAAATACATTTTGTCAGGTCAATGTCATAACGCGTGGTCCGGCGGCTGCCATCCTCACGTTCTTCCATATCAATGGTGATCGCCAGTGCGGGACACACGGCCTCACACAGTTTGCAGGCAATACAGCGTTCTTCACCATTCGCATAGCGGCGCTGCGCATGCAGGCCGCGAAAACGCGGTGACATCGGGGTCTTCTCTTCCGGGTACTGCACGGTAATCTTGCGCTTGAAGAGATAGCGCCCGGTCAGCATCAGCCCCTTCATCAATTCGATCAGGAAGAGACTTTTAATGTAATTGCTAATCGTATTCATTCGTCTGCGTTTTCCAGTTAATCGAACCACGGCCCCACATTGCCGACAACCATCGCGGCAACGACCATCAACCATACGATGGTGATTGGAATAAACACCTTCCAGCCCAGACGCATGATCTGGTCATAGCGATAGCGTGGATAGGTCGCGCGAATCCACAGGAACAGAAACATGAAAAAGGCGGTCTTCAGCAACAACCAGTGAATACCGTTACCTAGCAACAGTGCCAGCCCACCGCCGGTCAACATGGACTCGGGTAAAATGCCTTCCAACGGTGACAGCCAGCCACCGAGGAACATCGCTGCAGTTAGCAGAGAAATCAGAATAATATTCGCATACTCGGCGAGGAAGAAAACCGAGAAGGTCATAGCGGAATATTCGACATGGAAACCGGCGACGATTTCCGACTCACCCTCGGCCACATCAAAGGGTGCACGGTTGGTTTCCGCCAGCCCGGAGATAAAGTAGATCAGGAACAGCGGCAGCAAGGGCCACATGAACCACTGGATTACACTGCCCTGCTGTGCGGTAACGATTTCGCCCAGATTCAGGCTGCCGGCCGCCAACAACACGCCCACCAAAGCAAAACCCATGGCGATCTCATAAGAGACGATCTGTGCCGCTGAACGCAGCGCACCAAGAAATGCATATTTTGAATTAGAGGCCCAGCCGGCAATGATAACGCCGTAGACACCCAGCGAGGTCATGGCCAGGATATACAACAGGCTGGCATCAATGTCTGCAATGACCATGCCATCATCAAATGGCACCACAGCCCATGCGGCCATGGCAGGGCCAATGGTCAAGATGGGGCCGAGAATAAACAGAAACAGGTTGGCGTTGGTCGGAAGAATGGTTTCCTTGAACATCAGCTTGACGGCATCGGCGATCGGCTGCAGCAGACCGCGCGGGCCGACACGATTGGGACCGATGCGGATCTGGATATATCCGATGACCTTGCGTTCAGCCAGCGTCAGATAGGCCACGGCGCCCAGCAGCGGGAGCAGCAGCGCAAGAATCTTCAAAAGAATGATCAGCAGTGTTACCAGACCATCGGGCAGGAAACTTAGTGCTGACTGGATTGCCTCAAGCATCGATTATTCTCAGTCTTTCACGCAATATTCAAACACGCGTCCGAGCGACAGCCTGCAGGCTTTCGGCACGACGCACAATTCCATCACCGGCATAGGCCGGGGGATTACAGTATTCGACGGCAGAACCCAGCGACTCAGGGCAGCGCCATGAAATGCTGTTATCTGCACGGGTATCTCCCACCTCGGTGGATAGTTCGGCAAGAACCTCGGATGATTCGATAAATTCAAAACCATCACAGTTGAACAGATTACCCAGTACCCGCAGCACCTTCCATGCCGGACGGGAATCGCCCAGTGGTGGCACAACGCCTTCAAAGCTCTGCCAGCGCCCCTCGGCATTGACAAAGGTACCGGAGGTTTCGGTAAAGGGCGAGATCGGCAGTATGACGTCAGCATATGCCATCACGGCATCGCTTGAATAGGGGGTCAGACTAACGACAAACTGTGCCTTCTCCATGGCTTCGCGAGCGGCACCGGCGTCTGCGCACTCTGCTTCCGGCTCGGTGTTGAGCAGCAGATAGGCCTTCATGTCCGAATCCAGCATCTGCGCGATATTCTTGCCATTGACCGACGCGGGACGTCCCCCTGCCTTGCGGTGCGGCAAGGCACCTGCCTGCCAAGCACCGGCGCCATTGCCACCGGCGGGCAAATAGCCGGGACGGCTGTCAGACAGTTCCGCGATCAGCGTCGCAATACTGCGAATGGCGCTGAATTGTGCATCGTTGATCGCTGCCTCGCCCATCAGCACCGAAGTGGACTGGCCATTGAGCAGTGACTCGGCAATTTGGCCGTGCAGATCCGCAACCTCAACAGACTTGCTCAGCGCCGCAAAACCCTCGGGGGCAGTCTTGGCGGATTTATCCAGCAACGCCTTGGCAATGGCAACCAGTTCCTCCAGCATATTTGTGGAGACACGGCCGGCCAGCTGTGGAAAGTGGTAGGAAAAATCAGCGGGATTGACGCTGGAGATCTTCCCGCCACTCAATGCAGCCTTGCGCAGGCGATGGCCAATGATGGGCTGATCCCTGGACACGTCGGCGCCTATCAGCAGCACGGTATCGTTACGTTCCAGATCGCCGATGGCCTGTCCCAGCCAGGGGAAGGTCGGCGCCTCTTCCTGATCCGAAAAATCCGTCTGCTTGAGGCGATGGTCGATATTGCCACAGCCAATCTCACGCATGAGCTTCTGCAGCAGATAAAGTTCTTCCAGTGTGGAGACCGGTGAGGCAAGCGCACCAATGTCATCAGAGCCAACTTGCTTGAGGCCATCAACGGCACGATGCAATGCGGTCTCCCAATCGGTCTCCTGCCATTCGCCCTCGACCTTTATCATCGGGGCCGGCACGCGTTCTGCACTATTGAGGCCTTCATAGCTGAAGCGATCGCGATCCGACAGCCAGGTTTCGTTGATTTCTTCGTTTTCACGCGGCACCACGCGCACCACGCGGTCGCGCTTCACGTGTACATGAATATTGGAGCCGACGCAGTCATGGGGTGCAACGCTATCGCGCTGGAGCAGTTCCCATGCCCGTGCCACGTAGCGGAAGGGTTTTGAGGTCAAGGCACCGACCGGGCAAAGGTCGATAATATTACCGGACAGTTCGGAACTCAGACTCTGTTGCACAAAGGTACCGATCTCCATATGTTCGCCACGACCGATGCTGCCCATTTCACCGATGCCGGCGATTTCAGTGCCGAAACGCACGCAACGGGTACAGTGGATGCAACGCGTCATATCGCCGCCAATCAGCGGGCCGAAGTCCTTGCTGGGCAGCACGCGCTTACTTTCAGCATATTTCGAGACATCACTGCCATAGGTGAGGGCAACATCCTGCAATTCGCATTCGCCGCCCTGGTCGCAAATGGGGCAATCCAGGGGATGATTGATGAGTAGAAATTCCATCACGCCCTTCTGCGCCGCCACGGCCTTGGCGGAACGGGTAAAGACCTTCATGCCATCCGTTACCGGCGTGGCACAGGCCGGCAATGGCTTTGCCGCTTTCTCCACTTCGACCAGACACATGCGGCAATTCGCTGCGATGGAAAGTTTCTTGTGGTAGCAGAAACGCGGAATATTAATGCCCGCATCGTCTGCTGCCTCTATCACCATCGAGCCTTCGCGCGCGTGAATCTTTTTGCCATCAATTTCGATGTTGACCATCGTGATACTCGTACCGTCTAACGTGAAACGCCTTAGGCGTCCGCACCGACCATGCAGGATTTATGATCGATGTGATATTGAAATTCGTCTCTGAACTTGCGGACAAAGCTGCTTACCGGCATCGCCGCCGCATCGCCCAGTGCACAAATGGTTCTGCCCTGAATCTTGCCTGAAACATCCAGCAGGAGATCCAGATCTTCCTGACGCCCCTGCCCATGCTCGATGCGATGCACGACGCGCATCAGCCAGCCCGTACCTTCTCGACAGGGTGTGCACTGGCCGCAGGACTCTTCGTAATAAAAGTGCGATATGCGCGCCAGCGCCCTCACCATGCAGGTGGAATCATCCATGACGATGACCGAACCGGCGCCCAGCTGTGAGCGGGCCTTGGAGATGGAGTCATAGTCCATGGTCATGGCCATCGCCTCTTCAGGCAATAGTACCGGCGTCGAAGAGCCTCCCGGTATCACCGCCTTCAGTTTGTGGCCGTCCCGAACACCGCCAGCCATTTCCAGTAACTCGGAAAATGGCGTACCCATCGGCACTTCATAATTACCGGGTTTGTTCACGTGACCGCTGACGCAGAACAGTTTGGAGCCACCATTGTTTGGTTTGCCGAGATCCAAAAACCATTGACCGCCATTTTTCAAAATAACCGGGACAGAAGCCAGAGTCTCGGTGTTATTAATCGTCGTCGGGCGGCCATAAAGACCGAAGCTGGCAGGGAAAGGCGGTTTAAAGCGCGGCTGGCCCTTTTTGCCTTCCAGCGACTCCAGCAACGCCGTCTCTTCACCGCAGACGTAGGCACCGCCACCGAGGTGGATATGCAAATCAAAATCGACGCCACTACCCATAATGTTCTTGCCCAGCAGGCCTGCGGCATAGGCATCATCAATGGCCTGTTGGAAACGCTCATAGGGTTCCCAGAATTCGCCACGAATATAGTTGTATCCTGCCGTTGCGCCGATGGTATAACCAGCAATAGCCATCCCTTCAACCAATTGATGGGGGTTATAGCGCAGAATGTCGCGATCCTTGCAGGTGCCCGGCTCGCCTTCATCAGAGTTACAGACGATGTACTTTTGCCCCGGTGTATTGCGCGGCATGAAGCTCCATTTCAGACCGGTGGGAAAACCCGCACCGCCACGGCCGCGCAACGCCGAGGTCTTCAGCTGATTGATAATTTCGTCAGGAACCGTTTTCTCTGCGAGAATCTTCTTCCACACATCGTAACCACCCGCACCCTGATAGGTTTCCAGCGTCCAGGGCTTATCGAGGTGCAGTGTTCTAAAACAAATTTCGTTGGCCATAAGGTTTAGTCCAACTGATCCAGTATTTCGTCGATTTTTTCGGGCGTCAGCTTGATATGGTATTGGCGATCAATCTGACACATTGGCGCATCCACACACGCACCCAGACATTCGACTTCTTTAAGTGTTATCCGGCCATCTTCGGTTGTCTCTCCCAAACCAATACCCAGGCGCTTGCGCAGGTGTGCAACCACTTCATCGGAACCGCACAACATGCAGGAAATATTGGTGCAGACACAAATCTTGTGCCGGCCGACCGGACTCAATTCATACATTGAATAGAATGTCGCAACCTCATACACCGCCATTGGCGTCATATCGAGGTAGTCCGCGATGGCATCCATCAACTCGGTGGTCAGGTAACCACCATTGTCATCCTGCATGATGCGCAATGCGGCCATCACGGCAGACTGCTTCTGCTCCAGCGGATACTTAGCGATCCATTGGTCAATCTCGACCTTGCACTCGGCGGAGATCAAATCACTTTTTGTTGTTCCCATCTCGGTGACCATCAGCGATCAACTTCTCCGAAAACGATGTCTTGCGTACCAATGATTGCCACCACATCTGCCAGCATGTGACCACGGGACATTTCGTCCAGCGCAGCCAGATGGGCAAAACCCGGGGCGCGAATTTTCAGGCGATAGGGCTTGTTGGCGCCATCAGACACGAGGTAAATGCCAAACTCACCCTTTGGATGTTCGACGGCGGTATACACCTCGCCTTCCGGCAGGGAGTAACCCTCGGTAAATAACTTGAAGTGGTGAATCAGCGACTCCATATTGCCCTTCATTTCTTCCCGTTTGGGAGGAACATGTTTGTGATCATCGAGCATCACCGGGCCAGGGTTGTTACGTAACCAGTCGACACACTGTTTGATAATCCGGTTCGACTGGCGCATTTCTTCGACACGCACCAGATAACGGTCGTAACAGTCACCGTTCGTCCCCACCGGAATATCAAAATCAACCTTGTCATAAACCGCGTATGGCTGCTTTTTGCGCAGATCCCACTCAATACCCGAGCCGCGAATCATCGGCCCGCTAAAGCCCATTTGCAAGGCGCGTTCCGGCGATACCACGCCGATACCAACGGTACGCTGCTTCCAGATACGATTATCGGTCAGCAGTGTTTCATATTCGTCGATATAAGTGGGAAAGCGCCGAGTAAAATCCTCTATGAAGTCGAGCAGTGAACCCTGACGATTCTCGTTCAGACGATCCACTTCCTTTTGGCTGTGCCATTTGGAAGCTTCGTACTTGGCCATGCTATCGGGCAAATCACGATATACACCACCCGGGCGGTAGTACGCGGCATGCAAACGCGCACCGGAGACTGCCTCATAGACATCCATGAGATCTTCACGCTCACGGAAGGCATACAAAAACACCGTCATGGCGCCGATATCCAGCGCATGTGCACCTAACCACATACAGTGGTTTAGAACGCGGGTGATTTCATCGAACATCACGCGGATGTACTGGGCGCGCTCCGGTGCAGCAATGCCAAGCATTTTTTCCAGCGCAAGCACATAACCATGTTCGTTGCACATCATGGACACATAATCGAGGCGATCCATGTACGGGATGCTCTGATTATACGGCTTGCTTTCGACCAGTTTCTCCGTGCCGCGATGTAAAAGGCCAATATGCGGATCGGCACGCTCTATGGTTTCACCATCCAGCTCCAACACCAGACGCAGCACACCGTGTGCCGAAGGGTGCTGGGGGCCAAAGTTCAGTGTGTAATTGCGAATTTCAGGCACGATCAGCCCTCGCCTTCCGTGACGGATTTAACGGGATGCTCGGCACGGATAACGCGAGGTACGAGGGTACGGAGTTCGATACTAACCGGTTCGTAGACGACACGGCGCTTCTCTGCATCATAGCGCATTTCAACATTGCCCTGCAGCGGAAAGTCCTTACGAAACGGATGACCAATAAATCCATAATCGGTCAATAATCTACGCAAATCGGGATGCCCCTTGAACATCACACCAAACAGGTCAAAGGCCTCACGCTCATACCAGTCAGCCGAGGCCCACAGGTCGACGACCGAATCGACAACGAGATGCGCTTCATCCAGCATGACCTTGAGGCGAACACGCTGGTTATTTTTAACGGACAGGAGATGATAGATAACGGCAAATCGATGTCCGTCCTGCGGCAAGGTCTTGACCTTGTGTGGTCGATCGACACCACGGCTGAACCCGGTGCAGGAAGCGGAAACGGTATCCCACTCCGCCTCCCCATAGGTCAGAAGGTCTACGCCACAGACATCAAGCAGCTCTTCGAAGGAAAACTCTTCCTCGTCACGCAGTGCTTGGCCAACAGAAAGAAGTTGTTCCACAGGCACTTCGACCGTGACTTCATTAAATGCCGTATGCGCCGCGACATTATCTGAAAAACGTGCCTGAATACGGGCTAAAAGAGCCTCAACCGCCTTACTCATCAGTCAGCTCCTTATTGTTAGCTTGCCGCAGTGCGTGCAATCGTATTGGTGCGTTTGATCTTGTTTTGCAGCTGAATAATACCATACAGCAATGCCTCAGCCGTCGGCGGGCAGCCCGGGATATAAATATCAACCGGCACGATTCGATCGCAGCCACGCACAACAGAATAGGAATAGTGGTAATAGCCACCACCATTGGCGCAGGAACCCATGGAGATGACCCAGCGCGGCTCTGCCATCTGGTCAAAGACCTTGCGCAGTGCCGGTGCCATTTTATTCACCAGTGTCCCGGCCACAATCATCACATCGGACTGGCGTGGACTCGGACGAAAGAGAATACCGAAGCGATCGAGGTCATAACGTGAGGCGCCGGCCTGCATCATTTCCACGGCGCAACAGGCAAGACCAAAGGTCATGGGCCAGAGCGAACCGGTGCGTGCCCAGTTGATCAGCTTGTCGGCGGAAGTGGTAACGATACCCTTCTCGAGGACGCCTTCTACTCCCATTCCATCGCCCCTTTCTTCCACTCATAGGCAAACCCGACGACCAGTATGCCAAGAAACACAAACATTGCCCAAAAACCGAAAACGCCGAGGTCACCCAGGACGATGGCCCAGGGGAACATAAAGGCAATTTCAAGATCGAAGATGATGAACAGGATCGCGACGAGGTAAAAACGCACATCGAATTTCATGCGCGAATCTTCAAAGGCCTCAAAGCCGCATTCGTAGGGTGACAGCTTGGCACTGTCAGGACGGCTCGGGCCCAGCATATAGCCCATGAATATGGGGCCGATGCCAAACAACAATCCCAAGATGAGGAACACCAGAATAGGTAAATAATTCTCTAGCATACTGACCTAAAGTCTCATGTTAGCGGTGATTATTTCTTGTTATTTTTCAAGGGTCTTTCGACTCAAGCGCGAAAAACGTGCGTCCCTAGGGGCTAGCCTGATATAGATAGGCGAACGCCCAGTCTAGGCTAGATTGAAATTGCTTGTCAAGACTGAGCTGGATTGAGTTTATCCATACAACTCAAGAAGTTGGCTCACATAAAGAATTAAAGCAGCATTTTTTGACGGAAGAAAAAATGGTGCCGATGGCCGGAGTCGAACCGGCACGGCTTTCGCCACTGCCCCCTCAAGACAGCGTGTCTACCAATTCCACCACATCGGCAATAAAACGGGGTTACTCAGGGGTTTTTCGGTGCGTCGTCAACCGACACATCGGAGGGAAGTACGGGTGTGTCTGCACTACCAGCGGGCGCATCAACAACGGGGGAATCCTGCACGCGATCGAGCAGACTGTCAGTCTGGCTTGTTGTGTTCTGTGCCAAGTACGCCAACGAAAGACTGGTGGCGAAAAATATCGTCGCCAATACACCGGTTGTGCGGGACAGGAAGTTACCGGACCCTTTTGCGCCAAACACAGAGCCCGATACACCACCCGCAGCGCCAGCACCGAAGGCGGCGCCAGCATCCGCGCCTTTGCCATGCTGGATCAGCACCAGCGCGACCATGCCAATCGCGACCAGCAAATGCACCACCAATAAAATTGTTTCAATCATTGTACAAATTCCTGAAAAACTTAACCCTAGATCCTGCAAGTGCAAGCACTTGCAGGATCTAGGTTAACGACTAAACTGCGCGGCAAATCGCGAGAAAGCCTTCTGCGTCGAGTGATGCGCCGCCAATCAGGCCACCATCGATATCGGCCATGGCAAACAACTCGGCGGCATTATCCGGCTTTACGCTGCCGCCGTAAAGGATCTGTACCTTTTCAGCCACGCTCGTATTCCGCGATGCTACACGCTGACGAATGAAGGCGTGCACATCCTGTGCCTGTTGCGGACTGGCGGTCTTGCCGGTTCCAATGGCCCATACCGGTTCGTAGGCAATCACACAGCCGGCAATGGCCTGAATACCGGCCGCGCCAACGACGGCATCCAGCTGGCGTGCGACAACGGCCTCAGTCTCTCCGGCCTCGCGCTCTTCCAGCAGTTCACCGATACACAGGATAGGCGTCAAGCCGGCCTTCTGTGCGGCCAGGAACTTTTCCGCCACCTGTGCATCGGTCTCGCCATGCAGGCTGCGGCGCTCGGAATGGCCGATAATGACGTACTTGCACTGGTAGTCCAGCAGCATGGCGGCGGAAATCTCGCCCGTGTAGGCACCTGACTCGTGCTGGCTGAGATCCTGGCCGCCCCAGGAAATACCGCTGTCGTTAAGACGGCGAGCTGCCTGCGGAATGTAAATGGCCGGCGGGCAAACGACCACTTCTGCGCCCACCCCCTCGCGTACACCGGCCTTGATACCGTCGAGCAGGTGGCGATTCTCCTCACGGGAACCGTTCATCTTCCAATTACCGGCGACGAGTGTCTGGCGCATTCACAACCCCTTCAAGACATAGCAAAATTTCGGCGCAAAGCTTACCTGTCTGCGCCCCGGAACACAATTGGAATCCGGTGATTTCGTCCGATTTAGGTTAAACCTAAGTTAATGACACCGTTAATAACGGTTTGCGGTCTCTGGCCGACGGGCGGGTTTGCCATCAAGGCGCAACTTTGCAGGCAGGTTGCACGGAGGCCACAAGCCGTGATTCAGACGGACAGTGCCTCATCCACCGCTGCTGCCAGCTGCCGGGTCAGCTCGACCACCTGCGTGCCATCTTCACCCTCTATCATTACCCGCACCAAGGGCTCGGTGCCCGAAGGGCGTAAAAGCACTCTGCCACGACTTCCCAACTGTGCTTCGGTTTCGCTGACCGCTGTCTGAATAGACGCAGAACCGGCCAGATCCACTTTTCCGCTGATCCGCACATTGATCATGTGCTGGGGGTACTTGGTCATACCCGTCTTCAGTT
The DNA here is from genome assembly GCA_964614545.1 of uncultured Ectothiorhodospiraceae bacterium. Taxonomy (GTDB): domain Bacteria; phylum Pseudomonadota; class Gammaproteobacteria; order SZUA-152; family SZUA-152; genus DRQN01. The sequence continues at coordinate 9,670 of CAZTPE010000016.1, read as the reverse complement.
CATGCAATGGCAGGCCAGAGCGAACCATGGCATACAGTACCTGCAGCGCAGACACGATACCATCACCTGTCGTGGTGCGATCCAGGCAGATAATATGCCCGGATGACTCGCCACCCAGCATCCAGCCATCGCGCATCAGCAATTCCATGACATAGCGGTCACCGACACTGGCACGCTGGAAATCGATACCATCGCGATTGAGCGCGACTTCAAGCCCCAGGTTGCTCATGACGGTGCCCACGACCCCTCCCTCAAGCCGCCCCTCACTCATTCGTGAGCGGGCGATAATGTAGAGGATTTCATCACCATCGAGCACACCGCCCTGCTGATCCACCATGATCAACCGGTCACCATCACCATCGAGTGCGATACCCACATCGGCTTGGTGCTCAAGCACGGCCTGTTGCAGCGCTTCGGGATGTGTCGAGCCACATTTTTCGTTGATATTCAGCCCATCGGGATCAACCCCGATACTGATGACCTTGGCCCCTAGCTCGTCAAACACACTCGGGGCGACGTGGTAGGTGGCACCATGGGCACAATCGACGACGATGGTCATGCCCTTTAGGTTGATGCGTGAGGGGATGGTGCTCTTGCAAAATTCGATATAACGCCCGCCCGCATCGCCGATGCGCTCGGCCTTGCCCAGCGAGGAAGAATCCACACACACCAGTGTCTTGTCCAGCTCGGCCTCGATGGCCAGTTCGATCTCATCGGAGAGCTTGGTGCCATCGGCCGAGAAAAACTTGATGCCGTTGTCATGGAATGGGTTGTGCGATGCGCTGATGACAATGCCGGCATCAGCATGCAGGGTCCGGGTCAGATAGGCAATTGCCGGGGTCGGCATGGGGCCGAGCAGCAGGCTGTCGATACCCGCAGCCGTCAGGCCGGCCTCCAGTGCCGACTCAAACATGTAACCGGAAATACGCGTATCCTTACCGATCACGACCTTGCCGGCATTTTTGCAGGCCAGCACACGGCCCACGGCCCAGCCCAGCTTGAGCATGAATTCCGGGTTGATGGCGCCCTCACCCACCCGGCCACGAATTCCGTCAGTTCCGAAATGCAGTTTTTCCATAACGCCGATGGTTCCTTAAGTGACTGAATAATTTTACGATGCGGTCATCACCGCATGGCACATTTTCACGGCATCAACGGTCGCCGCGACATCGTGTGCACGAATGATGTGTGCGCCTTCCTGACAGGCCATCGTGGCCAGGGCCAGACTGCCCGGCAGGCGTTCGTCCGCGGCACGATCCAGCACCGCGCCAATGGTCGACTTTCGTGACACGCCGATCAACAGAGGCTTGTCCAGTGATAGAAATTCGTGCAAGCGCTGCACGATCAGGAGATTGTGCGCCACACGCTTGCCAAAACCAAAACCGGGGTCGACCAGCAACTGTGAAGCGGGAATACCGGCGGTTTCACAGGCCTGAATGCGTCCGCGCAAAAACCGTATGATGTCATCGACCACATCCTCGTAGCCAGGGTTCTCCTGCATCGAGCGTGGATCACCCGCCATGTGCATCAGACACACCGGCACACCGGCATCACTCGCCGCCTGTAGCGCCCCCGATTCACGCAAGGCGCGCACATCGTTGATCAGCCCCGCGCCCCGCGCAACCGCCTCGCTCATTACCCGTGCCTTGCTGGTATCCACCGAGACGATCACCGGAAGCTCACGCGCAATGGCCTCTATAACGGGCGCCACACGATCCAGCTCCTCCTGCACGGAGACGGCGGTGGCGCCGGGACGGGTCGATTCCCCGCCGACATCAATAATGGCCGCACCTTCCGCGACCATTTGCCGTGCCTGCACCAATGCGGCATCCGCTGAAATAAACAAACCCCCGTCCGAGAAGGAATCGGGGGTCACGTTGAGGATGCCCATGACCTGCGGACAGGTCAGATCCAGCTGTCTGTCAGCACACTGCAATACTTGTGACATGGGAATTCACTAGCTGTTGGGAAAACGATGCAGCGGGGGAAAAGGTTCCCCCGCTGCACGGTCAGGTCTGTGAATCAGTGCTCGCCGGCCGGCCCGCCAATGGTGGAATCTGTCCCTTTTGAGGTTTTTTCGGCAGCCGTGCTACCACTATCCGTATGCGTGTCAGAATCCTGATCATTATCAGACCAGTCTTCCGGCGGTTGCGGCTCTTTCCCGGCCATGATGTCATCGATCTGCGAGCGGTCGATGGTTTCAAACTTCATCAGGGCGTCCGACATCATGTCCAGCTTGTCGCGCTGCTCCATGAGAATCTGCTCTGCACGCGCATAGTTGCGATCGATGATGACGCGAATCTCCTCATCGATAATGTGCGCGGTCTCGTCGGAAACATGCTTGTTCTGTGCCACGGAATGGCCGAGGAACACCTCGCCCTCTTCTTCCATATAGGTCAGCGGACCGAGTTTTTCCGACAGGCCCCACTTGGTGACCATGTTGCGGGCGATCTCCGTTGCACGCTGGATATCGTTGGAGGCACCGGTGGTGACATGTTCCGGACCAAACACCAGTTCTTCTGCAATACGCCCGCCGAACATACTGGCGATCTGGCTTTCCAGCCGCTCCTTGCTGTAGCTGTAACGGTCCTCTTCGGGCAGAAACATGGTCACACCCAAGGCGCGGCCACGCGGAATAATCGACACTTTGTACACCGGATCATGTGATGGCATGCTCAGACCGACGATCGCATGACCGGCCTCGTGATAGGCGGTGAGGCGTTTTTCCTCCTCGTTCATCACCATGGATTTGCGCTCGGCACCCATCATGATCTTGTCCTTGGCGCGCTCAAAGTCATTCATGCTGACCCGGGTTTCATTGGCGCGCGCGGCAAACAATGCCGCCTCGTTGACCAGGTTAGCCAGATCCGCGCCGGAGAAACCGGGCGTGCCACGGGCGATGATGCTGGGTTTGACGTCATTGGCCAGCGGCACCTTACGCATGTGCACCTTGAGGATTTGCTCGCGGCCACGCACGTCCGGCAGGGGCACTACCACCTGGCGATCAAAACGGCCGGGACGCAGCAGTGCGGGGTCCAGAACGTCCGGACGGTTAGTGGCGGCGATGACGATGACGCCTTCGTTGCCTTCAAAACCATCCATTTCCACCAACAGCTGGTTCAGGGTCTGCTCGCGCTCGTCGTGACCGCCACCCAGACCGGCGCCGCGATGGCGACCGACGGCGTCGATTTCGTCGATGAAGATGATGCACGGCGCGTGCTTCTTGGCCTGCTCAAACATGTCACGCACACGCGAGGCACCCACGCCGACGAACATCTCGACGAAGTCGGAACCGGAAATGGTGAAGAATGGCACCTTGGCCTCACCGGCAATGGCCCTGGCCAGCAGGGTTTTACCCGTGCCCGGCGCACCCACCATCAATACACCACGGGGAATTTTGCCGCCGAGTTTCTGGAATTTGCCCGGGTCACGCAGGAACTCCACCAACTCAGACACCTCATCCTTCGCCTCTTCCACGCCGGCCACATCGGCAAAGCTCACCTTCACCTGATCCTCGCCCAGCATGCGGGCCTTGCTCTTGCCGAAGGACATGGCGCCACGGCCTCCGCCGCCGCCCTGCATCTGGCGCATGAAGAACACCCACACGGCAATCAGCAGTAGCATGGGGAACCAGGAAATAAACACCTGCATCAGCAGTCCCTGCTGTTCCGGCGGCTTGGCATCAATCACCACGCCGTTATTCAGCAGGTCGGCGATTAGACCGGGGTCATCCGGGGTATAGGTCGTAAAACGTTCACCAGAGGCGGTGACACCGTGAATGGTGCGGCCCATGATTTCCACCTTGGTCACTGCGCCCTCTTTTACGGCGCTAATGAAGGAGGAATATTCCATTGGTTTGGTGGCATTTGGCCGTGGACCAAAATTGTTGAACACGGACACCAACACAATGGCAATTACAACCCATAGGATCAGGTTCTTTGCTAAATCGCTCAAACTGGCTTGCCTCTAGTAATTATGAATCAGGTCTCGATCAAGCATATCGAGACAATATTACTCCATCAAGGTAATAACGTTTAGGTACATTAAATAAGACGCGAATACAAGCTCGCCACTCAGGTACCGGCCTCTTTTTTCATTTCCATCGCCAGCAGATACACCTCGCGGGACTTCGGTCGAGACGCCTTGGGCTTGCGGATCACGACCTTCTTGAATGAGTCCCGAACATCTTTCAGGTACTCGTCAAAGCCTTCACCCTGAAACACTTTGACCAGAAAGTCACCGCCGGGTTTCAGTACTCCACGGGCAAAATCCAGTGCCAGTTCCGCCAGATACATGGCGCGTGGCTGATCAACGGCCTTAAGACCACTGATATTGGGCGCCATATCCGACATTACAAGGTCTACATCACGTCCGTTTATTGCTACCAGCAGCTGTTCGTGCACATCCTGTTCCGAAAAATCACCCTGAATGAAAACGACCCCCTCGATGGGCTCGATGGGCAGGATGTCTACTGCGATCACTGCCCCCTTTTTACCGACCAGCGGCACGGCAGCCTGCGCCCAGCCACCGGGTGCGGCCCCCAGGTCAACGATGACCTGACCGGGCTTGATAATGCGCTTTTTTTCCTGGATTTCCAGTAACTTGAACACAGCGCGCGAGCGATAGCCGGCCTTTTGCGCCTGCTTTACATAGGGGTCGTCGAAATGACGCTTCAGCCAGTTCTGGCTACTTTTGCTGCGTTTCATGGCGCTTGTCCAGCGGCTTGTTGCCAAGTTGCTTGAGGGTACGGCGGGTGCGAAACACCAGCCACAGGGCTCCCACCCCGCCAAAAAGGGCGAGAATCAGCAGCTGGTTTGCAATATCGGCTGTGATAGAATCCACCGCCAGCCACAGCAGCAGCCCGACGAAGAGGATAATCCCCAACTCCAGCTTGACGCTGTTGAGGGGGCTGGCGGCGACACCAAAACCCTTCCCCGCCGACTGGCGATCATTTTCCTGTGGAACCTGTTGATTCATATGTCTCTGACTTCCAAACAAAAACGTCACTTACGTGCCCTGGCACACACACTCAAGCCCGTGGTCATGATCGGCAATGCCGGCATTACCGAGGGCGTGATCAGCGAAATCGACGGCCGTCTGGCGCACCATGAGCTGATCAAGATCCGCCTCGGCGGTATGGAGCGTGACGACCGCGCGGCGACCATTGACAAAATCTGCCAGAAAACCGACAGCGAGCTGGTCAACAGCATTGGCCACATCGGCATCTTTTATCGTACCAGCAAACAGAAACTCATCGTCCTGCCCAAGGCCTGACACCCTTAGCGCGAGGCGCGTATTCCGGCCCCCACCAGCACCAGCCCGAAGAGACTGTTGAGCAGAAACAGGGTCGATGAAACACCGTGTATGCGTCCGAATTCGATGGCCTGCACACTCCCAGAGGCAATCCCCTGTGCCTTCAGCGCCTGCATCTGCGGCTGTAGGACAAACAGTCCGATGGCCACGATGGACAACATCGCCGCCAGCACCCACAGGCGCCACGCCTTGAAACTCTGGCCACGCTCACGCAGCAGCACGCCGGCGAGCAACAGCCCGCCACAGGCCAGGCCAACCCAGCTCATCAAACTAAACACGCTTCCCGCCAGATCTCCAGCAAGCATGCGGTCATCCAGCGAGGCGAACAGCGCCGGCACGACCAGGTAGCCGGTGATCCACAGCCCGCCTACCCATAGGGCCAGCAGGATGCGCTCGAATGCGCTCAGGAGATGTGTCACTCAGACGTAACGCACGGCGACAATTTCGTATTCCTTGATGCCGCCCGGGGCCTGCACCTCGGCGATATCACCCTCTTCCTTGCCGATCAGCGCGCGCGCAATGGGCGAGGTGATGGAAACCATACCTTTTGAAATATCGGCTTCATCCTCGCCGACGATCTGATAAGTCACTTCCTTACCGGTCTCTTCGTCGATCAGATCCACGGTGGCACCGAACACGACTTTGCCACCTGGGTTCAGGGTGGTCACGTCAATGATCTGTGCATTGCCCAGCTTGCTGTTGATCTCGCCAATACGGCCTTCGATAAAGCTCTGTTGCTCGCGGGCGGCGTGGTATTCGGCATTCTCTTTCAGATCGCCGTGCTCACGCGCTTCGGCGATGGCTTGAATGACCTTAGGCCGCTCGACGCTCTTCAGGTGTTGCAGTTCTTTGCGCAACATCTCCGCACCGCGTGCGGTAATGGGTACCTTGCCCGTCATTTCGAAATCTCCTTATGAAGATCTTGTAACCTATTGATTTCACTAAAGTCATCCTGCTGCATCGCCATGCACATCGCATCGGCTCCGGCCAGCGTAGTGGAATAATTCACCTTACGCTGCAGGGCGTTACTGCGAATGGCGCCAGAATCCGCAACGGCCTTTTTGCCTTCCGTGGTGTTGATGATCAGGTCGATCTCGTCATTCTTGATCATATCGACGATGTTGGGACGGCCACCCGTCACCTTGTTCACCCGCTCGCAGGCAATACCGGCCTCAGCAAGCAAGGCGGCCGTTCCTTCGGTGGCGACGATATCAAAACCCAGCGCCACGACCTTCCGCACCACAGGAAGCAGACCTTTCTTGTCGGCATCACGCACGCTGACAAAGGCGCGGCCACCCTTGGGAAAGACAACGCCCGCGCCCAGCTGGGCCTTGGCGTAGGCCTCGGCAAAGCTGCGCCCCACGCCCATCACCTCGCCAGTGGACTTCATCTCCGGACCAAGAATGGGGTCGATGCCCGGGAACTTGTTGAAGGGGAACACCGCCTCCTTCACCGAATAATAGTCGGGAATCACCTCACCGCCGATGCCCTGCTCCTTCAGGCTCTTACCGCCCATGCAGCGAGCCGCCACTTTGGCCAGCGGCACACCGGTGGCCTTGGAGACATAGGGCACGGTGCGCGAACCGCGCGGGTTGACCTCGATGATGTAGATTTCGTCGTCCTTGATGGCGAACTGGGCATTCATCAGGCCCACCACATTCAACTCAAGGGCCAGCTTGCGCGTCTGTTCACGCAAACGCGCCTGCACGTCCTGCGACAAACTGTACGGTGGCAGCGAACAGGCGGAGTCACCCGAATGCACACCCGCCTGCTCGATGTGCTCCATGATGGCGCCCACCAGCACGTCGGTACCGTCGCAGATGGCATCCACGTCCACCTCGATGGCGTCATCGAGGAAGCGGTCGAGCAGCACCGGTGAATCGTTGGACACCTTCACCGCCTCACGCATGTAGCGCTGCAGCTCCGACTCCTTGTAGACGATCTCCATGGCACGGCCACCCAGCACATAGGACGGGCGCACCACCAGCGGGTAGCCGATGTCTGCGGCCAAGTCGATGGCCTCCTCGGCGGAACGCGCGGTGTGATTCGGTGGCTGTTTGAGACCAAGTTTCTGTACCAACTGCTGGAAGCGCTCGCGATCCTCGGCCAAGTCGATGGAGTCAGGTGAGGTGCCGATGATGGGCGCACCCGCAGCCTCCAGCGCCCGTGCCAGCTTGAGCGGGGTCTGTCCGCCGTACTGCACGATAACGCCCTTGGGCTTCTCCAGATCCACCAGTTCCAGTACGTCTTCCAGGGTCAGCGGTTCGAAATAGAGGCGGTCCGAGGTGTCGTAATCGGTGGACACGGTTTCCGGATTGCAGTTGACCATGATGGTCTCGAAGCCGTCGTCACGTAGGGCGAAGGCGGCGTGTACGCAGCAATAGTCGAACTCGATGCCCTGACCGATGCGGTTGGGCCCGCCGCCCAGCACCATGATCTTGTCACGGTCAGTGGGATTGGCCTCGCACTCCTCCTCGTAGGTGGAGTACATGTAGGCGGTATCGGTGGCGAATTCGGCGGCGCAGGTGTCGACCCGCTTGTACACCGGGCGCACACCGAGCTTGTGGCGGTGGGCGCGGAACTCGTCCTCGCTGACGCCCAACAGGGTCGCCAGGCGACTGTCGGCAAAACCCTTGCGCTTGAGCTGGCGTACACGTCGCTCATCCAGCGCCGCCATGCCCTGCCCGCGCACCTCGCCTTCGAGGTGAATCAATTCCTCGATCTGTACCAGGAACCAGGGATCGATAAAGGTGAGGTCGAAGATCTCTTCCCGGCTGAGCCCGGCACGGAAGGCATCGCCCACGTACCACAGGCGATCCGGCCCCGCCTCCTTTAGCTCCTGCTTGAGGGTGTCCATGGCATCCTCGGCGTCGAGGTCGAGGATTTCGGTAAAGCCGTCGACGCCCGTCTCCAGGCCGCGCATGGCCTTTTGCAGCGACTCCTGCTGGGTGCGGCCCATGGCCATCACCTCGCCCACGGACTTCATCTGCGTGGTTAGGCGTGAATCGGCCTGGGGGAATTTCTCGAAGGTGAAACGCGGAATCTTGGTGACAACATAGTCGATGGTCGGCTCGAAGGAGGCCGGGGTGGCGCCGCCGGTGATCTCGTTCTGCAGCTCGTCCAGGGTGTAACCGACGGCCAGCTTGGCCGCCACCTTGGCAATGGGAAAGCCGGTGGCCTTGGAGGCCAGCGCCGAGGAACGTGACACGCGCGGGTTCATCTCGATGATGATCATGCGGCCGTTCTCGGGATTAATCGAAAACTGCACGTTGGAGCCGCCGGTATCCACGCCGATCTCGCGCAGCACCGCCAATGAGGCGTCGCGCATGATCTGGTATTCCTTGTCCGTCAGGGTCTGCGCCGGCGCCACGGTGATGGAGTCGCCGGTGTGGATGCCCATGGGGTCGAGGTTCTCGATGGAGCAGATGATAATGCAGTTGTCTTTGTGGTCGCGCACCACCTCCATCTCGTACTCTTTCCAGCCGAGAATGGACTCCTCGACCAGTAGTTCCTTGGTGGGCGACAGATCCAGCCCGCGCTCGCAGATCTCGACGAACTCTTCCTTATTGTAGGCAATGCCGCCGCCGCTGCCGCCCATAGTGAAGGACGGGCGGATGATGGTCGGATAACCCACCGTGGCCTGCACCTGGAAGGCCTCTTCCAGACTGTGCGCCACCGCCGACTTGGGCATGTCGAGGCCGATCTTCAGCATTGCCTGGCGGAAGCGCTCGCGATCCTCAGCCTTGTCGATGGCGTCGCGGGTGGCGCCGATCATCTCTACGCCAAATTCCTCCAGCACGCCTTCGCGGGCCAGATCCAGCGCGCAGTTCAGCGCCGTTTGACCACCCATGGTCGGCAGCACCGCATCGGGGCGTTCGCGCTCGATGATCTTCGCCACGGTCTGCCAGGTGATCGGCTCGATGTAAGTGGCATCGGCCATCTCCGGGTCGGTCATGATGGTGGCCGGATTGGAGTTCACCAGGATGACGCGGTAGCCCTCCTCGCGCAGTGCCTTGCAGGCCTGAGCGCCGGAGTAGTCAAATTCACAGGCCTGGCCGATGACGATGGGGCCGGCGCCGATGATCAGGATGCTTTTTAGGTCGGTTCTTTTTGGCATAAGTGTCTGTAAATTGGGTGATAAGTCCGCAAATGGACGCAAATAAACGCGAATCTATATTTTTCTGGTTTCATCTCCAATAACGTATTCCGAAACCGTCTTTCCCTGTTTCACCTGTCTTCCATTTGCGTCTATTAGCGTTTATTTGCGGACTTCAAGTAAGTGTAAGTCCGCAAATGGACGCGAATAAACGCGAATCTATATTTTTCTGGTTTCGTCGTAGCGCCAGACTATGCGACG
>CAZTPE010000015.1:8177-21442 GCA_964614545.1 uncultured Ectothiorhodospiraceae bacterium | reverse complement strand
TCGCCGGCAGCGGCGCCCTGGGGCTGGAAGCCCTGTCGCGCGGCGCCTCACGGGTGGTGCTGGTGGATGAATCCACTGCCGCCACGCGCCAGCTCGAAGCCAATCTGCAACTCCTCCACGCCGATGATGCCACCGTCGTCCGTATGGCGGTGCAGGCCTTCCTTGAACGCGTCCCGGGCGACGCCCGCTACGACGTGGTGTTCCTCGACCCGCCCTTCGAGCAGAATCTGGTTCTGTCTACCCTCCAGTTGCTGGAAGAGAAAATCTGGCTTGCTCCCGGTGCACTGATTTATATCGAAACAGAACGATCACTTGGCACGCCGGATTTACCCTCAAACTGGGAAATCCTGCGGGAAAAAATATCCGGACAGGTTTGCTACAGGCTGGCTCGACGGTAATAGTTCGATTTCCGGCAAACCATAAAACTCACTCCGCCCACCTCAGCACCTGCGCCACAATAAGCACTACAAACATTGCCACTATCATCATTATCAGCGGGCTACGGTGTTTCAGCTGATAGACAAACAGCTGCCATTCGTTGAGCTTTTTGGCCGGCAGCAGCAGTCCTTGAAACAAGAGATCCTGCAACCGTGGAGAGTAGAATGCCTTCCCGTGCCCATCTCTCAGCGGAACGATGAGATCTCGATGGAGTATTGCCCGTTTGGTATAAACGACTTCAGCGGCGGGTACCCGCCTGACCCGCATGCGGTGGTCGCGAAACAACAAATCCGTTCCCTCGAAGCCCAGCCGGTTGCGAAATATACGTAGTGCCAGCGCTGTCATCCCCAATAAACCTGCCCACAGCAGAATAAAGGGCCACATTTCCGGCATCAGTTTTTCCCCCTGCTCTCCGGCATCCAGGGACATGAAGACGAAAATCAGGGGAAACGGCAGCAACAACGTCATTCCCAGTGAAAAACTGCCTAGCCGGCGTAAGCGGCGCATCCTTTTCTGGTCCGGCACAAACCACTGCACACCAGGCTGGGTCGCGTCGGACATAACCTGCCCCTTGACCTTCTTGTCCGCCTCCTCGAGTTTGGTAAACAAAGAAGACCAGCCCTGCGCCCGAATCCTACCGCGCTCAAACCACAAGGCCAGCACAAAGCCCAGCACCATCAATGCAATCATGGCGTATAAATAGAGCTGCGCCCGTGCTTCCAGGGCCTCAACTTCCACCTTCCCCTGCTGCATGAGCTGCTGAAATGCATCATCGCCAAAATGGCGCCACTCGCCACTGGCGGCATCCACTTGATAGACCGCGTATGCCGTGTAATCCGTGAGCAACAGATCCCCGCCTGAGGCAACCAGACTGATGGGGTCGGCCTCTGCCGGAAAATCGATGCGCATCAGGGGTGTGCCGTCCGCTGAAAAGGCCAGCAGGTCGGCGTCCTCCAGCAGGCCATCACCATTGAGCGTCCACCATTTCCCCCCGCTAAAAGCCACATCGGTTGGCCAGATGCGGCTACTACGCGCCCGCGGGTGATCGCCAGCAGCGAAGGAAAATACCTCGCGCAGTGGCTCATCACTGGCCATCTCGTACGCAACAATGCGGTGATGATTGGTATCGGCGATGACAAGGCGATCATCCGCCAGCAGCACACGATTGGGGGCATTAAGGCCCTTTCCCGACAGCTCAACCGGCAAGGGCTGCATTCCACCCGCTGACAATCGCAGCAAGCGATCTTTAGGCCCCTCGCTGACCCACAGGTCACCATCCTCCGTCAGATAAAACTTGAACGGGGCCCGCAAGGGACTGGCGGCCGAAAACAATAACTCGCAACGAAATGGACCGAGGTAGCAGCGATAAATCCTTCCTGCATACAGATCCCCCAATAACAGACCGTCGTCGGTAATCTGCAGATCCGAAATCACCACATCCTCGCCCAGTGGGGACAGGGATGTTTCCGACAGCAGTTCACCCCGGGACGACAGGGCCAGCAGGCGATCCCGGTAGACGGCAAAAACCTGCCCTCCCTGGGCCGCAATGGCATTCGGTCCGCCCAAGCGACTTATTTCTCCGGTCAAACCGGCACGCAGCACCGGCAGCGCAAAGAACGCCACGATGACAAGAAATATGATACCCAGATGCAAGGACTTGATATTGTTCATGAAAACATCCCTATCAAATCCATTCATTCAGTTAGCGACAATACCTGCATCCACTTTAACCCCGCATACAATACATGCGACAATCCTCAATCATGCAAACCACCGCCATCTACCCCGGCACCTTCGATCCCGTCACCCTGGGCCATTCCGATCTGGTTGCCCGCGCTGCACGGCTATTCGACCGGGTCATCGTCGCGGTAGCACCCAACACCAGCAAACAGACCGTGTTCTCCCTCGACGAACGCCTGTCCATGGCGCACACGGTGCTGGCAGAATACCCCAACGTTGAAGTCTGCACCCTCGATGGCCTGCTGGTGGAATTCGCCCGTGCCCGTGGGGCCTCGGTGATTCTACGCGGCCTGCGCGCGGTATCCGATTTCGAGTACGAATTCCAGCTCGCCGGCATGAATCGCAAGCTGGCGTCGGATATCGAAACGATGTTTCTCACCCCCGCCGAACAGTACACCTACATATCATCCAGCCTGGTGCGCGAGATTGCCGCCCTGGGCGGCGACGTGGCACCCTTTGTCCATGACACCGTCAGGGCTGAATTGATGAACAAATTGCGTTAAAATCAGTCAACTAACTTCAAGGTCGTTTCAGCGAGTATCCATTATGGCTTTAATCATTACCGACGAATGCATCAACTGCGACGTGTGCGAACCCGAATGTCCCAATGGCGCCATCACCCAGGGTGAAGAGATCTACATCATCGATCCCGACCTGTGTACCGAGTGCGTTGGCCACTATGAAACCTCACAGTGCGTCGATGTTTGTCCCGTGGACTGCATTCCGCTGGACCCGAATCATCAGGAAACACAGGAAGAGCTGCTGGCCAAGTTCAAGCGCATCACCGCCGAGTCCGCCTGAATACAGACCGGCAATCGCTGGCCACTATTAATAAAGGGCCCCGTTTCGGGGCCTTTTTTATTGCAGGAGAGAGGGATCGACATGGATCGACAACGGAAGACAGCAAGACGCGTCAACATCGTCATCTTCACCCTGCTCATGCTGGGCCTGGGCAGTGCACTGGCGGCCACCCCGCCACAGGCCGGGATCGCCACGGCACATCCGCAGGCCACCCAGACCGGACTGGAAATCCTCACTCAGGGCGGCAATGCCTTCGATGCGGCGGTAGCCGTGACCGCCATGCTGGCGGTGGTGGAACCCACCGGCTCGGGGCTCGGCGGCGGTGGATTCTGGCTGCTGCACCGCGCTAGCGACAGCTTCGAGACCCTGCTCGATGGCCGCGAGACGGCACCGCGGGCAGCCCAGAGGGATATGTATCTCGGCCCCGACGGCGAGGTAGTCAAAGGCCTGTCCATCGACGGCCCACTGGCGGCGGGCATCCCCGGCATTCCGGCGGGCATGGTGCATCTGGCCGAACGTTATGGCCGCCTGCCCCTCGCACGCAGCCTGGCCCCGGCCATTCAGCGCGCCCGCGAGGGCTTTGCGGTCAGCAAGCACTATCGCCGCATGGCCGGATTCCGTCTCGATGCGCTGCGCAAGTCGCCGGCCGCCGCGGCCATCTTTCTGCTCGACAATGAAGTGCCGCCCATTGGCCACCCCATCCGCCAGCCGGCGCTGGCCGACACCCTCGAGGTGCTGGCGCGTCAGGGACACGGCGGCTTCTATCGCGGCCCCGTGGCGCAAAAACTGGTCGATGGCGTACACCGCGCCGGCGGCATCTGGACACTGGCGGACCTGGCCGACTACCGGGTCATCGAGCGCGAGCCCATCCGAGCCCGTTACCGCAGTCCACGTGGCGAAATGCACATCACCTCAGCGCCGCCGCCCTCCTCCGGCGGCATTGCCTTGGCAACCATGTTCAACATCCTCTCCGGTCTCGATCTCGACGCCCGCGACAGCATCACCCGCAAGCACCTGATCATCGAGGCCATGCGCCGCGCCTACCGCGACCGGGCGGTGTATCTGGGTGACCCGGATTTCACCCGCATTCCCGTCGAACGGCTGCTGCACCCCTATTATGCCGATGGCCTGCGCGCCGCCATCCGCCCCGACCGCGCCCTGCCCAGCGACTATCTGCCCGGCGTGGAGGCCAGGCCCAAGGGCCGCGATACCACGCACTTTTCCATCCTCGACCGCGAGGGCAATCGTGTGGCCGCCACCCTGACCATCAATTATCCCTTCGGCTCCGGCTTTGTCGCCCCCGGCACCGGCGTGCTGCTCAATGATGAAATGGACGATTTTTCCGCCCGGCCCGGCACTCCCAACGTATACGGGCTGGTGGGCGGCGAGGCCAATGCCATCGCCCCGGGCAAACGCCCACTGTCCAGCATGTCGCCCAGCTTCCTGCACACGGAGCGTAGCGTGGCGGTGGTCGGTACCCCTGGCGGCAGCCGCATCATCAGCATGCTGCTGCTGGCCGCGCTGGATTTCGAGGCCGGCGGCGATGCCCGCAGCATGGTCAGCCTGCCGCGCTTTCATCACCAATACCTGCCCGATGTGGTGCACTACGAAACGGCCGCCTTCAACAAGGATGAAATAGCCGGGCTGGAATCTCGTGGCCATACCCTGCGCGAATTCCCGCACGGCTGGGGCAACATGCAGGCAGTAGTCTGGGATAAGAAACGCCGTGCGGTCAGCGCCGCCACCGATCCCCGCGTGGAAGGGACGGCCGCCACACAGTAAGGCCAGTGCTTGCGCGCCCGCAGGTGATTGGGTAGACTCGAGGCGCTCTAATAATAAAAGTCCTCTCGTGGGGGGAGGAATTCTGAGGAGGGTTTCCAATGGCTATTCTTGTGCCGATTCTGACTTTTTTATTCATCGTTGTGCTGACCAGCTACCTGGGCGGTCTCGGCATGGACGTCGTCGCCGAACGCGACAAGCAGTAAGCTGATTCAGGGCCTCTCGGCTCGACACTCTCGTCTCGACAGAAAGCCCGGTTTTCCCGGGTTTTTTTGTCTGTTTGCCGCAGCAAATACCCTTTCCTGTACCAGCGTTGTACCCTTATGCCTGAAACAACAACACAAGCGCACGCCGGCGACCGCTATCTGGTCAAATTCCTGATGGTCTCGGCGTTGTGTTTCTTTATCGGCACCGTGCATGGCGTGCTGCAAGTCATCCGCCCCGTCCGCGCCTGGCTGGACTCCATCGGCAGCCCCTACGGCGGCCCCGGGCACCTTATCGACCCCCTCGCCCACGCCCATATCAACGTCATTGGCGGCGTGGTGATCTTCATTATGGGGGCCTCTTATTATCTGTTGCCCAGAA
Source organism: uncultured Ectothiorhodospiraceae bacterium (assembly GCA_964614545.1). GTDB lineage: Bacteria > Pseudomonadota > Gammaproteobacteria > SZUA-152 > SZUA-152 > DRQN01. Next base: position 16,099 of record CAZTPE010000015.1, on the reverse strand, counting down.
TGAGTGGCGTGCCTATTTATTCCCGCCGCCTGGTCAATCACACCTTCTGGTGGACGAGCCTCGGTATCGCCGGCTTTTATTCCACACTGATGATATTCGGCATCCTCGAGGGATTCGCCCTGCTGAACGACGACCTGACCCGCATGGATGAAATCCACAGCTATTACGGCAGCACCATCGCCTTCGTCTCCACCGCCATGGGCGTCGGCTTCTGGGTATATTTTGCCAACCTGTTCATGACCTTCCGGCAACTCCGCAAGGCCGAAAAGCCCAGATGATTCTCGACTGCGGCTGTCCCGGCGACTACCCGGACTGGCAGGGCAAGGATATCGATCTGGCCCACCAGGCGGCTCACACCTTGCCCATTGCCAGCTTTCTCTATATGCCACTGGCCTATGACACCTATCGTCAGCGCCAGCAAGTGGACATTGAGCAGCTGGAACTGGAGGAGCGCTGGCCCGGCTTTGCCCTGAGCCGCACCGGGCTGTTTAGCGGCCGGCTGATTCGCCTGCTCAAAGACAGCCGGTCACCCTCACGCCACGTCGGCAATCTGCCGGGCAACTTTCAGCTCAATGTGCAGTTACACGAAGGCGGTATCGGCACCATTCGCGACACGGTTCGGCAGCAGCAGATGACGCTGCTCGACAGCGGGCGTATGCCGAAGGAAATCTATATGGCCCACCTGACCTGTCCCCGCTGTGCCGAAGAACGGGGCGGCGAGCGCATCATGGTGTTGCGACGCTGGGAAGAAAATCCGCGCCTGAAACGTCGGCAGGGCAAGCGCTGAACAGCCCCTGTCAACGGGCTCCACTGGAGGCAGGAAAAGGAAAGTACAATGTCGTTTCCGTCCCATCCTTCTTTTTAACATGCACGGCCAGGCGGCCCCCGAGTGGATCCTCCACCCATACGGCTCGGCGATAGACGCCGGTATAGCCATCCTGGATGGCCTGCCGCCAGTCGCGATCCTCAGAGGCACGCAGGGAAATGACGAAACCGACCCCCGGACTTGACTTGCCACGCGTGGCAATGACGATGAATTCCGTCATGCCCCGGCGAATCGGGCTGGGGCGGGATTCGACGATAAAACGTGCTTCATCCCATTCCTGAGGCCCCAGCAGCACGGCATCCTCACCCGCGCAGGCCAACAGAAAACCACTCAAGACCAATAGCAGAATTGTCCGCATCATTTCACCACCGCCGCGGCATGCGCCTGTAGATACTCCAGCAATACACGCTGCTCCTCTTTCTCCAGTAAGGGATAGCCCCGGCTGCGCATGCGCATCTGCATGCGGTTGAGCACTGTTAGCCAGCCATCGGCGACATGAGCCGTCGGCAGCGGCGCAACATGACAGGTGCCACAGCGCCCAACCAGCAACACGGCGCCGGCGGAATCCGGATCTGGAAACTCTCGCGCCACCGGCTGGGGTTTCTCGGAACAGGCAGCCAGCACCATCGCCATCACACCGGCAACACCCGCTACCTTCATCTGTCGTCCGCCTGTTTGCCATCTGGCACACCGGCTTCACCCACTTTTGTCGCATCGTCAGGGATCATGCCATCGACGCTGGAGCTGTACATGTTCACCATGAAATAGACGAAGGTGCCAAACACGGCGAGATACAAAATCGCGGCACCAAAACCCCAGTTGATCCATTCCCGCTCATAGCCCGGGCGATCACCCCAGAAGGGAAAGCTCAGACCAATCGCCACCAGCAGCACCATGACGATGACGCCAAGAAACCAGCGCGGTACGCCCCGCTGCGAGTCGGGAATATTTTCCACCAGCTCCCAATCTTCCAGGCCGCGCTTGGCACGCCGCTCCTCGTCGGAAGCGTAACCAAAATTATCTTCCGGAATTTCACCCCACGTCTGCTTATCAATCGCAGTCACCGGTTGTTGTTTTTTATCCGTCATGATTTACCCCCTCCCCTTGCCGACAAAATGTTGTACGCGATAGCTGTCCCGCCAGCCGTCCGCGGATTGTACCTGTACGAGAAAACGGTGCAGACCCTGCGGCAGCGTATTATTGATATGCAATTCAAGATCGACCTTCCCAGCGGTATTGAACGCGGCTTCGCTGGCCGACAAAACATAACTTCCTTTAGGCAGCCCTTCAATATTGACGGTCAACACGGCGTCCCGGTACAACTTGTTCGAAACGCGAATGCGATAGTCCTCGATGGCTGAGCCAAATTCCGCGTCAGCCCGATACACCGCCAGACGATAATAGTCGTAGCTGACCAGTCCCCAGGCAAACATGCCCAGCCCCAGCAGGGAAAACGGCAGCGTCCATTTCATGCGCGCCGACAGAGAACCCAGCCGCCCCAGCAGCCAGCCGGAACGATTCTGCCCGCGCTCGCCGAACGAGAAGTGCAGCAGACCCACCTCGGCCTTTTTTTCCTGCAGCTCATTGCAAGCGTCGATACACTCACCACAGTTGATGCAGCTGTCGTACATGTTGGTATCGCGCGGGTCGATGCCGAGAAAACAGCTGGTGACGCAGTAATTACATTTTTCACAGCTTTCGGTGCGCCTATCATCATAGGCCACATGCAGGGACTGGCGGGTCTTGAAGCCGTGCTGCCAGACCTTGTAGACACACATGAAGCGACACCAGAAATGGCGAATGAAGGCGATATCGACGAAGAAGATAATGACAAAAATCGTATAGATGTAATGCAGGGATGATGCCAGGCGCTCGTCAGGCCGCAGGGTAATAAATGACCAGACGACATCCGGCGGATAAAAATACAACAGTGGTATCAGCGAAAACAACATCGCCGCGGCGAGGATAATCAGCCCCAGCAGCAGCCAGTTGCCAAGGCGGTTCTTGGCGGCCGCGACTTTCATTTTTTCGCCGGCCAGACTGACATCGGCGCGACGGCCTAATAACTTGTAGGTCCACCGGTTGGCCAGTTCGGACAATGTGTTCTGTGGACAGGCCCAACCACAAAAGGCGGTCCCCACAGTGGAATACATCAGCACCAAACCGCTGGCCAGCATCAGCCAGAGGCCGAAAATGATAAAAAAGTCACTCCACCAGATCTGCCGGTCCAGCACCACGAAGGCGCCGGCAACCGGGTCGATACGCAGCAGCCCGCTGAGCGGGATCAGCATGGCCACAATCAGCACCATCACCTGCACGGCGCGGCGGCGCCAATGCAGCCTTGCAGACGAACCTGCGGCGACAACCGTAATAGGAATTTTATCGAGAGAAGGACTGCCACTCATCGGCCAAGGCTACCATTTTGGGTATTTGATTTCATTGCAGGTTCAAATCGGAAACGGCGATATCAGCGGTCTCGCCAAGCCTTTTCAGGCGCCGCCCCAGCGGACTCAGTTTTTCCAGCCGGGCCCGGTATTCGTCGGCCAGCGCCAGCTCGCCATCATCATGTGCCAGCTGCCAGAGTTTGCGCAGTGCCTCGCCATGATCCGGGCGGATGCGCAACACTACCTCCAGCACCTGCCGCTCCGTCATGCCGCGCGCCTGCGCCGCGGGCATGTTACCGAGGATGCCATCGGCCATGGCGAAACCGATCCAACGATCGGCGGGATTGGCCTGGTAGGCCAGCGGCAACAGGCGCCGGCTCTCTTCCGGCCGCTGGCGCAGCAGCGCCACCCAGCTACGGAAGGCCAGACTGGTGGCTGCGTAGGCGCGTTCAAACTGCCTGTAATCACGCTCCGTCACCTGCAGGGCCTGCACCGCCTTTTCCAATGGCGGCCGTCGCGCCAGCAGATCGACCAACAATTGCGACAGATCCAGGGCGCCACTGTAGCGCACCCCCGGCAGTTGATATTCGATCACCGGCGCCCATTCATCCTGCACCGGGCCCTCACTGGCGAGGATCTTCCCCCAGTAGCGCCCCAGCCAGGTCCAGGCACCTTCGCCGCCGGTGGCCTGGGCAGCCGCGTCTTCGCTCAGACGCGCCAGATTGGCCAGCATGGCGCTGGCATTGACGGCGATCGTATCCGGCTCGCCCTTTACCCCGACCAAGGCCAGGCGGAAACCATCAACGAAGAGTTCCGCATCAGGGAAGACACGCTGAAAGGTACGCAGCACCACGTCGAGATTGCGGGTATCGAACTGATTCATTGCCAGCCATTGCACGAAGATCCCGCCCTCGCTCAGTCGCGCGCGGGCGCGCTGGAATTGCTGTCGTGACAGCAGCGCGCTACGGCCCACCAGATCGGGGTGAAACAGGTCTCCGATGATGACGTCGAAATATGCCGTACTGCTGAGCAGGAAATGACGCGCATCGTCACGCACCAGGGTGAGCCGCCGGCTGACCGCACCATTGACCGGGATGAAATAGTCCCGCGCCGCGACGATGGCCCCCTGCGACAGCTCCACGGCGCTGCGCTGCAGGTCGGGAAACGGCAGCGAACCGGCGGCGGAAATCCCCGTGCCCAGACCGAGAAACAGCACACTGCGCGGGGCCGGGTGCAACAGCAGCGGCAGGCGCGCCTGGTTCATCTGTGCTGCCACCGAGGTCGGATCGGAAGAGGCATCCATACGCCGCAGATCCGTCAGCAATTGACGCTGGCCGTCCTCCCGCTCGATCACATGGGTGATAGAAATGGCGTCTTCGTGAGTATAGATGCTGTGCGCCTGGGCATAGGCTGCCGGCATCAGCGCCGACACCGGCGGCAACTGCAGCACCGGCCAGGCCAGCAACACCATCAACGGCACAGTCAGCCACCAGCGGCGCGAGGGTGCCCACTTCAGCCCCAGCACCAGCAGCAGCAGGGCGCCACTGACGATGGTCGCACTGGTGCCGATGGCCGGGATAAACAAAAAACCTGCCAGCAGGGTACCCAGCGCCGCGCCGAGCGAATTGGCGCCGTACAACCAGGCACCATAGTGATGGCTGCCCCCCAGGCGCCGTGTCAGCAGGGGCAGCCAGGCTCCCAGCACCAGTGTCACCGGCAGGGTCAGGCTGACGATGGCGCTGCCCTGTTGCAGCAGGGCGGAAAACAGCGAATCGAAACGGGTCTGTTCGGCCCACACCGACAGGGGCGCCAACAGCCACAGGCTGAGCAGGGCAAAGCCACAGGCAATCACGGGCAGTACGCTGAACCACCACGCCTGCCGCATATGCCTGGCCAGCAGGCTGCCCAGGCCGATGCCGATGAGGAAAATAGCGAGGATCACGGCCAGCACATATTCCGTGCGCAGCAGCACCATGCCGAACAGGCGGGTCCAGCCGATCTGCAGCATCAGGGCCGCGACGCCGATGCCGCCATAGATCAGCAGCCAGCGCCAGGGGGGGCGCTCCTGCGCTGCCATAGGAGCGGCATGCGGCAATCGCAGCGACGCCAGCCAGGCCAGGGCGGCCACCAGCAACCCCATCACCGCGACGCTCTGCACCCCGGCCAGCCAGCCCAGGGTGGGCAGCAGCCAGAGCGGCAGCAACGCACCCACCGCCCCGCCGATGGCATTGACGCCATAAATGCTCGCCAACGACACCCCGGAACCGCGCATGGCCGACAGGATCATGGGAAAGCCCGCGCCCATAGCGAAGGCGGGCAGCATCAGTACCAGGATGACCACCAGCATCTGCAGACCCAGCCAGGTGGACAGACCGCTACCGGCCGCCATGGCCGTAAGACTGCCATCAAGTGAACGCAACAACTGTGGGGTCAGCAGGGCAAACAGGGCGATGCCACCTTCCAGCAGCGCAAACCAGCGTAAAGGGTGGCTGATACGGCGCCCCCACAGGCTGCCTGCCAGACTGCCCAGGCCCAGGCCCGCCATGAAGGCGGTCACCGTCACCACCACGCCGAAGATGCTCACACCAAACTGCAGTGAAAGCATGCGGATCCACAGCACCTCATAGGCGAGGCTGATAACCCCGGACAGGAGATAGAGAAAGAGAAATACCGCGCCGTGGAGATGGCGTTCAGTCGTCAAGGAATTCATCGTGACGGGATGCATGCGATGCTGGGAGACCCCTGGGCGGCGGACATGCATCACATCACCGGCGTCAGAAGGGATAAAACCAGACCAGGCCCACCACGGCATGCGCAGTAGCCAGCGTCATGCTCAGCCCGGCACAGACCATGTGCGCGACAAACACCGGCTTTCCGTAAACCCCCATGGCCACACCGAGGACGACGGTCGCCAGCAACAACAGCAGCAGGGGAACGCCCATCAGAAACATGACCAAGTACTTGGTCTTGTCTGAAATGGCGACGGCCTCTCCCTCTTCCACCTCCGCCGAGGTAAAAGCGCTCATCACCTCGATGCCCGCCGATTCCGCCGGGGCATCCTCGGCCAATGTCCACGATGCAGAAAACACCAGCAGGGCAACCATCGCCAACTGCAGACATCTACTCAACATCAGGCGCCTCCGGCTTTTCCTTCTGGAAGGCATATCGCCAGTAAAGAATCGCCATGACGATAAACGGCATTAGGACGATCACCAGCAAAAACAGGAAGATCATCCAGGGCGTTTCGATGGTCACATGAGCATAACGATAACTGTCGACCGCAAGGGCCGTCGTCGACAGGGAGAAAGCGAATACACCCAGCGCCAGAATCAGGCATCGAGCAAGCAATTTATTGATTGGAAGTTTCACAACAGTCACCATTAATCTGCGTTGGATTTTGCGCATCGGAAACCAAAGAAATTCGATGCATAGTGGGGCATGGAATAATTTCGGTGATAGACAGAGGTCGAGAAAGGGTCGCTTTTCCACGAACCACCCCGGCGCACCTTGTAGACACCCACCACCTCAACCTGTTCAGCCAGGCTCATGCCACGGTCAACAGGATTGGATGACTCCTGCATTATCCTCGGTTTGAAAAGCTCGCGCGGGGCATCCGAACCCTCGTAGGGCTCAAAGTCGGATGCCGTCCACTCACTGACGTTGCCGGCCATGTCAAACACGCCGTACGGACTCGCACCCGCAACATAGTTTGTCACATCAGTGGTTGAACCCACAGAGTAATAAGTATTGAGCAGCTTCGGATCGATCTTATTTCCCCACGGCCAACGCCTCCCATCCGTGCCGCGCGCGGCCTTTTCCCATTCTTCCTCCAGGGGTAGGCGCTTGATTTCCCAGCGGCAAAAGGCCTGGGCGTCGTACCAGGAAACCATGGTAACCGGATATAGATATCTGCCTGTCGGGATCACGCCGTCATCCCAGTCCAGCGGGGGGCGACGTTTGGTGGAAACGATAAATCGTGCATATTTAGCATTGGTGACTGGATATTTATCAATCCAGTAATCTTCAACCATGACCTCGTGTTGTGGTCTGTCCTGCGAATTGGCTCGCTCCGAGTCCGTACCCATACTGAACGGACCGGCAGGAATCTGAATCATTTCATCCAGCATCGCCCACTGCTCCGGCGTCAACAGTGCCTCCAGTTCATTCCAGGCATAGGTCGTCTCGGCCTGTTGCTGTTTCTTGTGTTCACGATGCCGGGTGATATCTTCACCCGCCGCACGCAAACGATCTTTCATCTCGGACAGGTCATAGGTGGCGCGGTCACGCATATCAGCCATGCGGTTGGCGCCCAGCTGTACGACATGCAAGGTACCGGCAACCATGGCCAGGGCGATACAAGTAATGACCGTTGCCGCGAGAACGCGCTGCTTGAGTTTTTTTTGTTCCGGCGAAATGCGGGACTGGTACCTCTGATGGGACAAACTAAACCTCTTTACCGCTAGCGCCTTCAGTCTCGCCGGACAAGGCAACCGCCGATGGCTTATTACTCTCTGAATTTATATCATCCGACTGGGGGGGCGACCGCCCATAAATGCGCTTGATGGCGATCTCCCCGACCATGCCGCCAATCATCGATACTTCCATTGCCAGAATGACGAAGAAACCCCACCAGCCCATGGGCATGAGATCCGCACCGGCAGGAACACCGATAATGTTTTCCGTCTGGTAATAAGAAAAATATTGCACAATCA
>CAZTPE010000015.1:0-8077 GCA_964614545.1 uncultured Ectothiorhodospiraceae bacterium | reverse complement strand
TTCACGGCTTGTATTCCTCACCCGTCAGTTTTTCATACGCGGCTTTCTGGGTCTCTTTCAGGTACCAGTCCTCGACCTTAAGGCTGGCAACATATCTTGCCAGCAGCCTGCGCTCCGACTCGGGCAAATGTGCAAAAGACGGCATTCTGAAACGCGGCTTCAGGCGAGAAGGCAGGATCGCCTGCGGATCCTCCGCCGAAAAATAAGTGTACAGCCACTCCTCACTGCGCAAGGAACCCATGCCGTCCAGTGAGGGAGCTGGAACCGCCTGCATGATATTTCTGAGGCCCCAGAGTGAGTGGCAATCACGGCAATCATACTTTCTGTAGAGCACCGACGCCTGAGACTGAATCTCCTTTGGCGCCGTGCTGTAAAAGGGTATGCCGGGATCTTTTTCAGTCTCCTGTGAAATCATGACTCCCTGAGCAAGCATCATGGTGACTGAAAACACCGCGATCCCGATTAAAATACCTTTTTCACCTTTTTTCATAATACGACTCAGGATTTACGTGCAGCTTCTTTTTCCAGGTATTCCCTTTCCAGATATTCTTCACGCAACGCTTCCTGTTCCTTATTGACCTCCATCGCCTTTTTAAACTCTTCGGCTGTCATTTTGTCCCGGTCGTTTTCATCAAACACCACATACTTGATATCCTCATCAAACTGATCATTTTTTGCTGCCCAGCGAACTGCATAAACAGCCGCCATGACAATCATTGCCCCGGCAACCAGCCAAAGGTAGATAGTCCAACCATCTTCCAGAGAATTAAAAAAGTCAGCCATAAGAATAATCTCCTAAAAAAGATAACCATGCAGCAACTGAGTCGCACCAAACCCCAGAGCCACGACAACACCAAATAGCAACCAGGCAAAAAGCCACTTCTCCCCCGTTTTCAAGCCCGCCTTATTGCCCTTAAACATAAAGAGAAAAATAAAAGCAGTGAAAATAAAAATTGCAACAACCAGAAAATAGAAAATCCCCACACTAAACTGTTGCGAGTTCATTCCCTCAATACTGGTGTCCAGCCCAAACGGTCCAGAGCCGGTCAAAGGCAGACGCGACAAGTAGGTAACATCCAGAAAAAAGCGGCCGACACCATTCAGGACTTGAACAAAAAATGAAGAATCAGTCATATGTTAAACCAATGCCAACCGATGATACCAGAGCAAGCAGAACCCCCGGCGAACCCTGCCTTCAGAACGCCTGACAGACAGTACACTTGAATAAAAAAGCCACACCAGCAGGACTGGTGTGGCTTTTTCTATCTACCAAAGCAGACTTAGCCGTAGGTATTCAGTTTGGGCTTATCCTTATCATACTTGTCAATAAAATAGCTGTAGATGAAAGGCATAATAAAAACAAACACAACCAGACAGAGTAAAACCAACGGTCCATTATCAAGGTCAATCATAATATCTTCCTCAGTATCCCGGTTTGTTTAGTGGCCACCATGTGTTGGTTGCCACTCGTTTTCAGGCAGGCGTTTGATGGCAATCACAACACCGATGGTGAAAAATATGATGAAGAATCCAGCGATCGTATAACCCTTATCCCACCAGGGCTGGAACCGTTCAACACTGCCATCAGCACGCCGGTTGCCTTCGAAATTAGCCATCACCAGCTGATTGCCCAGCACGTTGTATTCACGTAGATCAATACCCTGCTGTTTGAGCTCGATCAACTGATCACGAATCAGTCGCAAGTCATCCATTTCAAGCGGGTGACGCTCAAGCTCTGACTGCCATTCAAAGCCACTGGCCTTTACCTGGCTGACAATATAGGTCATTGCTTCATCATCAGACTTACCCTGCACCTCGGCCGATGACATCATCTCGATATACGGCGCATAAATTGCGGCCGTCGGCCGCTTGCCCCAGAGGGGAAAGGTAATCATGAAGGCTGTAATAATCGTCAGTACCATCAAGGCAACGACCGGCTGCGGCAGACGCTTGTTGTCTTCGGTGATGCCACCCAGCGTTTCTTCGTTCCACAGCTTCTTAGCTGGGGCGTTCTGGTCATCCGTCGTCAGCGTACCCAGTGGGTTATCAAACTTCCAAGCCATATCAAATCCCCCTTATTTCAGATTGATAACGAAGTCGATCAAGGCACGAGCTTCACTATCTACAGCCGGCACAGGAACTTCTGGTGGATAGATTGTGTTACCCGCCTCATACTCGTCATAGGCGGCACGCCATACATCGTAATCAATCGGCCTGCCATCGGCATCCACATCACCCCACATGTAGTCATAGCGAGGCATGATGGAATGCGGTTGAACCAGACGCGGGTTGAAGAAGTGCAGCATCATCCATTCCCGTGAAGAGTTGCGCGAACCCACATGAGTCAGATCCGGCCCCTTTCGGTCGGAACCGAATGCCGTCGGGGACTCACCATTAAAGTCACCCAGCATCGGCGGAGCACCAAAGTACTGCCAGTCCTGGGTCTGCTCCGGTAACAGGGTATGACACCACCAGCAACCCTCACGGACAAACATGATCTTGCCCTTGCCGATAAATGCCCGGTTTTTGTCGTCGGCCCTGGCCAGCGTCGCCTCCGGTGTCCAGCCACGCGTCGCTGTCACGTTCTCGATGTAGGGTACGCTGATCCCCTCGCGTGTCGTTTCACGAACGATGAACACCGCACCCTGAACTTCGTCTGCATCGGTCATGCGCCCCTTGGACACACTCAGCTCCGAAGGCAGTTCACCCAGGATGCGCGGGTGACGTACACCGTTTGGAAACGGCACTTCCGACGGATAGACATAGGCCCGTGTCGGCTCGATGGCGGCCCCAGTCTTGGGATCCTGCACGATATCCACGGTCACAGGTTTACCGTGGCCGAGCAAGAAGGGGTCTTCATAGCTGAAGCCACCGACACGGCCAAAGGCGAGCTGACGCTCCATTGCCGACGTCGTCGCAGACACGCTGGCTATATCAACAGCAGGCATATACAGCGTGATGAACATCGACGAGCCAAACGCAAGACCGAACATTCGTGCACCAACTTTATACTCTCTAAATGCCACGGTTAATTCCTCCCCTAACTTATTGGTTTTATTTTAACGTTCGTAAGCCAACTCATGCGGCAGACGACCGGCGGGAATCGCAGTACCGGCACGAGCGGTCATCCACATGTTGTACAGCCACACGCAGTTACCGAGGAATACCATGGTGCCACCCACCCAGCGAGCAATCATGTATGGGTGCTCGGCGATAACAACATCAATGTATGGCACTTCATAGATCTTGCCCGCGCCCTGAATCAGACCCGCGATGGTCATGGAAACCCAGTAGGTGGTAAAACCAATCAGCAACATCCAGAAATGGAAGTTGGCGAGACCCAGGGAATACAGCTTGCGGCGCAGCAACGTCTGCAGACCATAGTAAACAGCAGCCGCTTCCAGGAAGGTCGAGAAACCCAGCAATGCAAGGTGGGCATGCGCCACCATCCAGCCCGTACCGTGGACATACCAGTTAATGGCTCGCGTCTGCTGGAAACCGCCCTGCATGTTCAGCGGGATGGCCATCATCACGCCCGTAATGGTGAACTTGATCTCTATGTTCTCCACAAACATGCGCCATTTGCCGGTCATGGTGAGCAGCAGATTGGACACGAAGGCAATGGCTGGCACGAGGATCAGCACACCTTCCACAGAGGCAAAGGACTTCAGCCACTCGGGAAGAGGCGCGGACATCAGGTGGTGAGCCGCCGGCGTGGAGTAGAACACCACCACAGACCAGAAGTGCAAGTGACCAATGCGATGCGAATACAGCGGGTTACCCGTCACCTTTGGTACGACATAGTAGGCGATAGCCGCAGCAACAGGGGTAATCCACAACCCCAACACATTATGCGCAAACCACCAGGTTAGATAGGCCTCGGTCAGCCCCGTCAGCTGGAAAAACTCCGGCGCATTACCCACGGTGAAGACGATGATAACCATGAAGGTGGCTGCAGCGAAGAACCAGTTGGTGGTATAGATACCCTGCACGCGGCGGGTCTTGATGGTCATCCATACGTTGATACCCAAGGGCACCAAAAGACCCACAATAACCACAATATCGATAGGCCACGGCAAATCAGAGTATTCACGACCGGAAGTCACGCCCAGCCACAATAGGAACAGCCCCAAAGACAGGCCAACGTTCCATAGGAAGCAGTTCCAGACACCCAGCTTTTCGGACCACAACTTGGTATTACCCAGGGCTGGCGTGATGTACATCATCGCCATGGCAAAGGCCATGGAGATCCAGCCGAGAATGACGGCCAGCACGTGCACCTGACGCATATGCCCGAAAGAAAGAATCTCGCTACCCATGACAAAGTCAGGGAACGCCAGCTTCGCCGCATTGAAGGAACCCATGGCGGTACCCACCACAAACCAGACAATCGACGAAAAACCAAAGAATACTGCGGCAGAACCAGCCGGGATGTCCTCGTTTTTCGCAAACAGGTACTTAAACATCTCTACCCTCCCAGGTAATTTATAATTCTTATTAGTCTCTTATCAGTCGTGGTCGCCCGGCATCAACAGGTAATACCCGAACCACATACTCGCAGCTGCCAGCAAGATCCCGCAGATACCTGCAATAGTCGCCATAATCCAAACCCTCCAAACGATCTTATTATGTTTAAGCTATTCAATGACTAGCAATCAGGCCTTGGCTTCTTCGAGCTGCAAATGACGATTGACGGCTACGTGTACAATGACAAAGAAGGCCACACCAAAGATAATCATTGACCAGTCAATAAAACCGGTAAATGTAGTCGGGTCATATGCCAGCGAACCCCAACCGCCCCAGTCGTCAAATTTTCCGCGACCAAGAAAACACATCAGGGTAGCGCCAAACACACTCCCATTCCCCATGCCCGTCAACATACCGGCAATCAGAGACAGCATTATTGGACTTTTCATCCCAAAACCTCCTACAAAGAGAGAATTCTTTTATTATTTTCTATTATTTTCGATAAACGTGTTGGCGAATACGCAGCGCTCTTATATACGGCGCCGTGACAACACCATCGGTGTTGCGATTCTCAACTAGGAACTACTTCAGAAGGGAACCCCTCCCCCACTGCCCTCGACGAGAAAATAACTCGCAGAGGTCTCTACGGAAATCGTGTCACAACTCCGGGCACGGGTCAAGCGCGGAAACCGGTGGCCCGTCAAGTTAGTGTTGATGAAGTACCAGAGCAACACAACCCGCACCCAACCCACAGATACTCACCTCGCCAAGCTGTGCAATAGGAGAATATCTGCTACTCTGAAAAAAAGCCGACAACAAGCAACCTCCTCTCTTGATTTTCTTATGAAAGAAATCGCCATACTTCTCACCGTTGCAGCCAGTTCAATCTTTATATTGGGCTATTCCATTCACATGTTGATTGGTGACCTGGTCAGCCAGGAGACTGAAAAATGGATCATTGCCGCCGCATGCACAATCGGTGTGGTAATCATTCTCTTCATGGCCTGGGACATCATGAAACAGCGTAGACTGCGCTAGTCCTGGCAAGCCATTGAATGCTTAGGCAAAAGGTTTCAGCGCAGCAGCCACTTCCTTATAAGCGGCCTCATCGGAAAATTGCCCCCGATGAAACACATACTGTCGCTTGCTACCCATCATATCCATCCCGGACAGGGCAAAGGACTTACCCGCATAATCCGAAAAATAGCGCAAATCCTTGACCAGCTCGACACTCTCACCGTTGCGTGACTTCAGCAACACCCGCTGTTTTGACACATCCAACTCAACGGGCGATGACGGCAGTAATACCAAACGCTGCAGAATGCGATGCAGCCCCTGGTAAAAGAAAAAGCACGCAAGGAAAAACAACAGGTAAGCAAGACCCTTGTTACCGTCGTACCAGAACATGGCTGACACCCCTGCCAGACCACCCACCGTGGGGATATACATCAGCACATCCCACAGCACGCCCTTGCGATCCCGTCCCAACAGAAAACTCTCGGGCTTCGACATAATCAGCCTGCTTTTGACTCAGTCAACAAACTCTTTACAACCATATCAAGCTCACTGTAAAGCATACGTCCCGGGCGTTTGAATCGCACCGTCTGCTGGCCATCGATGACGAATGTCCAGGGATCACCAATAACGATGAAGGCCTTGAATGCCTCCGGATTCTGATATTGATCCATGTGCAGAAAGATGACCTCATCCTGGTACTTGTCCAGCACCGCCTTCATCATCTGCAGCTGCTTGTCACAGACCGTGCAATGTCCAGGCGTGGCGAACTCCAGCACAATTGGCTTACCCGTCTTCATCGCATCATCAAGGGACATCTGATACATGCGCGCATCCGGATAGCGATACGTGGTAATACGGCTAAAATCACCACCAACGTCCGCCAGGGTTTTGGTGCGCAGACTCGGCGCCTTCATCCCGACCTTTAACGTGCTGTCATCCATATCACAGCCCGCCAACAGGCCAAGGACCAGCACAGCGGAAATAAAATGTCTCAGCATAGTCACTGCCCTCGATTCCACCCAGAACAAGTACGATACAGATTGAACGCCCAGATAAAGTTTGCCAGCAACACGATCGAACCGAATATCCCCATGGTCGCCAGGAAAGGTTTGACCACCAGTTCGACCTCATCGGGCGATGAATTGACGCTGGCCATACCACCGGCAACCCCCGCAATAGTGAAAAACGCCACCATGCCGATAAGCCCAAAATTATGCAGCCAGAAGTGCACCTTGACCAATTTCATACTATAAATCGGTCGCTTAACCAAGCGTGGAATGATGTAATAAACCGCAGCGAATATTGCCATCTCCACCCAGCCCAGCAAATTGATATGGGTATGCGCACGGACGATCAGATTACCGTGCAAACGATGATCCACGAAGTAACGAAATTCCGCGATCCCCCCCATCAAGGCACCCCAGGAAAACCCGATAAGACTGTAAATAATGCACGCATAAACAAACCATAGGATATAGCGCGTGTACTCAGTATCGTGAGCCCAGGGCTCATTACTCGCCGTATTCACAATTACTCCTCAGCCTCCACATTATCTTTTTCCCGAATATCCTGATACTTCTCCTTCCAGTTGTCGGGTGCCCAGACCTTCACCATGTCATCAATAAATTCAGAGCGCCCTTCGGGAGGCAGGGCGGACGACACCGACCCCTGATCCGCCTTCAGCTCAGAAATAAACACGGCAATGGCATGGCGTTTGTCTTCCGGCAGGCGAGCCACATAGGCCGCTTCCTTGGGCGCCTCTCCGTGATCCAGGGTTTCTGATCCATAGGTCTTTTCCGGATTGACAAGAAATTGCTCCAGCCAATCCAGCGTGCGATACGAACCAACACCGTCGAGAGACAATCCCATATTCGTACCATTGCGTAACGCCCTGTGACACGAAGTACAACGCGCTTCACGAAACAGCCTTGATCCAAGCTTCCCTTGCTCGGAAAAATTAAAGTGCGTCTTATTGGGGAAAACAGGCTCCGGAGAGTTCAGTCGGTACGTCTCCAGAGCTGCATAGGCAATCAGCGCCAATACAATAAAGATAGTAAAGATAAGAAAGAGTATTTTCTCGCCACTTTTTAATGGTTGTTTTTTCTTTGACATAAATCTATGAAGCAACCCGAAATTCTAGAGGTACGCAGGACCTAAGCACTGACAGTGATACAGCAAGGGGAAAAGCATCACATACAGAAACAGATTTGAAGCCCAGCCACAAGCGGCCGGAAACACGCGCAGACAAAGCAGCGTGCACCGCCAAAAAAAAGAATAAAAAGGGCGGAAAACCGCCCCTTTGTGAATTACGCAACAACCTCACCACAAGCGGCGGTCTAATGCGGCTTGTTCTCGGGCCAACGGCTATTGCCAATTGTAGTGCGAGGAGCGGACGTCAGGAATGTAGCAACATTATAGATATCTTCATCGCTCATATTCTTGACCACAGCGCGCATCTGTCCCATTTGATCATTGGCTCGGGAGCCATCGCGGAACTGCTTTAACTGGCTCACCAGATAGACATACTTCTGACCACCAATCATGGGATAGATGGGATACATGCCGCGCCCGTTATACGAATGACAAGAATGAC
>CAZTPE010000014.1:0-22975 GCA_964614545.1 uncultured Ectothiorhodospiraceae bacterium | reverse complement strand
CTTCAAACTCATCATCATTGATGCCCTTCATGGCCACCATGTTGATCTTGATGGGGGCGAAGCCTGCGGTCTTTGCGGCCATTAAACCATCCAGGGTATCGGACAGATTGCCTCCGTTGATGTCATGAAAGCGATCCGCCCGCAGGGTGTCAAGGCTGACATTGATGCGCGCCACGCCAGATTTTTTTAATTCCAACGCGTGTTGTGCCAGCAGGCTGGCATTGGTGCTGAGCGATAAATCCTCTACGCCGGGCAGGCCGGAAAGGCGTGCGCTCAATTTGCACAAGTCTTTTCGCACCAGTGGCTCACCCCCCGTGAGGCGAATGCGTCGAACGCCCAATTCGGAAAAGGCGCCCACGACACGGACTATTTCATCCTGGGTGAGATGCTGGCTTACGCAATCAAAATCGTTGAATCCCTTTGGCAGACAATAGAAGCAACGGATATTGCATTTGTCGGTTACGGATAAGCGCAGGTATTCAACTTTTCTGCCGAATGGGTCGACGAGTTGTGTTTTCATGGTCTACCTTCTTTGCTGCAAGCAATAAGTGCAATGAGCGTGTTCACTGGGTGGTGATGAAGCGCATCTGTCTAGTTGTGGGACAGCACATTTTCATCTCCGTGATCATCATCCTCTTCTGCGCCGTCAGGTGGTGTTAGCCCGAAGTGCTTGATCATGCGTCGCAGGCGTGGCCGGGAGACGCCGAGGATGTCGCAGGCGCGTCCCTTGTGCCAGCGGGTCGCCTCCAGTACCCGTCTTACATGTGCGCCTTCAATTTCTTCCAGGCTTAATTCCGTCAGTGGGCGACGGTCTCCATCGGCCATAGATGTATCGCAACTACAAATATCTGAAATCAGATTGCGGGTGATGACCGAGCCCGGGCAGAGGGCCATCGCCTTTTCCAGCGTGTTGGACAATTCGCGGACGTTGCCTGGCCAGTCGTATTTTTTCAGGCACCCCATGACATCGGCGGAGATCTGTGTAACGCCGGCATGCATTTGCTGGTTGATGCGTGAAATCAGGGTCTGCACCAGGTCCTCGATATCTTCGCGACGCTCGCGCAGCGGCGGCAGATGAATGGTCACCACCCGCAAGCGGTAATACAGGTCTTCACGAAACTGTCCTTCACGTACACGCTCAGCCAGATCAACATTGGTGGCGGCAATGACGCGGGCATTGGTTCGCTGGGGCGCCTTGGCGCCAATCGGGGTAAATTCCTTTTCCTGCAGCACGCGTAATAATTTGGCTTGCATGGTGGGGGAAAGTTCGCCGATTTCGTCAAGGAAGATGCTGCCGTGATTGGCTTGTTCAAATTTACCGGATTGACGGCTTACTGCGCCGGTGAAGGCACCTTTTTCATGGCCAAACATGTCTGATTCCAGCAGGTTTTCGACCAGTGCCGCGCAATTAATCGCGACAAAGGCGCCACTGGCTCTCTGTCCTGCACGATGGGTGGCCCGGGCCACCAGTTCCTTACCGGTGCCGGATTCGCCGGTGATCAATACCGTGACCGGGCTGGAGGCAACCAGGCCAATGGTTTTGAAGACCTCTTTCATGGCGCGCGAACGGCCCACCATGGTATTGCCGTCGGTGATAGGTTCCTTGCGCTCTGTTTCCATCGTCGGCTGGGCATCGGGGGCCAGAATCTGAGCGATGGTGTTGTCCAGCTCATCGATATCAATGGGCTTGTGAATGTAGTCCTCGGCGCCGTTTTGCATGGCCTGGATCGTGCTGTCCATGTCATGGAATGCGGTTATCATAATGATATGGAGGGCGGGGAAGGTTTGCTTGAATTCGGGCAGTCCTTCCAGGCCCGACTTGCCCGGCATGCGGATGTCGAGAATCAGCAGGTCAGGGCGTCGCTTATGGGCGGCGGCCAGTCCTTCATCGACACTGTGGGCCATGTTGACATCATAGCCTTCGCTGCGCAGATGCAGCTGAAGCGTCCTGCAACTGGCAACATCGTCGTCAACGATCAATATATGTCCTTTATGAAGGGGCATCCTGTCTTCCGTGTGTTTTATGGAACTCAAATCTTTTATTGCCGTGTTCATGACTCAATGGGTCCTATCGGTAAGGTGACACTGGCACGGGTGCCGCCACCCTTATTTGCGTGCAGCCTGACTTGGCCATGATGCTGATCGAGGATGCGTTTGACAATGGGCAGGCCTAAACCGGTGCCCTTGGCGCGAGTGGTAAAGAATGGCTCAAACAACTTGCCGTTCAACCCCGGGTCAATACCGCCACCGTTATCGCAGATATCGATGCGGATTGTCGGTGTGGCATCGTTAACCTCCATCAAGGCACGGATGCGAATTTGCGGAACGTGATTCACATCAGCAGTAGAGTCCAGGGCGTTTGCGATCAGGTTGCTGAATACCTGCCGTAATTTGGTGGCATCGCCATGTATTGTCGGTAGTTGTGACGGATAGTCCTCAGTGATTTTGGCGCCGCTCTCCTGTAGCTCTTTTTGTGTGGTATTGATGGCGCTGGTGAGCAGCTTTTTCACATCCAGCCATTCCGGGCTCAGGGCATCGGGGCGCGCAAAGGTCAGCAGGTCAGCGAGAATGGTTTCCATGTAGCGCACCTGATCCAGTGAGATCTGTTTCATCTCCGCAGCCTCTTCGCCCCAGTCTTCCTCGGCGCGTTTTCCCCAGATCTGCAAGGTCATCTTGATGGAGGAAAGCGGGTTACGCAGATCATGGGCAATCATGGTGGCCATGCGTCCCATGGCTGTCAGGGTCTGGGTTTTTGCCAGTTCCCGGTTGCGTTCTCCCACTTCCTGCTTCAGTCGTACATGCTCGGTGATGTCTTCCTTGATGGCGAGAAAATGGGTGATTTCACCCTGCTCATTGCGGATGGGGGAAATCAACGTGTCTTCCCAGTAGAACTCACCGTTTTTCTTGCGATTGTGGAATACGCCGCGCCACTCATTGCCCTGGATGATGGTCTTCCAAAGCTGCTTATAATCCGTGTCACTGGTTTCTCCGGATTTGAAGAGTCTCGGTGTCTTTCCGGTCACTTCTTCGGCGCTGTAGCCTGTTACCTCGCTAAAGCGTGGATTGACATATTCAATATGGCCATGGATGTCGGTAATCATCACCGAGTTTCGACTTTGTTCGACGGCCCGGGACAGTTTTCGTAAACGTTCCTGGTGCTCATGCTGCAGGGTAATGTCCTGACCGATACTGGTCAGGGTGGATATTTTTCCAAGGCGGCTGAAGGAAAGTGTGGAGGCCCAGGAGAAGAGTAATGTCTCGCCGGATTTCGTCGTAATATGGCTTTCAATGGTGTGCGGTGAGGCATTGCCGTTAATGATTTCCGCAAAGGCAGTATGTGCCTGTTGCCGATCCTGTGGTGTTACAAAGAGATCAAACCAGTTTTTTCCGATAACTTCTTTTCGCCGCCATCCCGTCAATTTTAAAAGGCAATCATTGCAGAAGGTAATGAGACCTTCCGCATTCAGGGTGACCGCAGACAATTGCATGTTTTCCAGCGTGTCACGGTAGCGGCGCTCAAAGCTTTTTTGCGCCTCTTCGAGTTGCTTGCGAATACCTGCCTGGGCAACGATAAAGGATCCCGCCAGCAAAAAAAGTCCCGCCAGTGAATAGAGTATAAGATTCTGGCGAAAAAAGTTTTGCGAAGTGGCATTCAGAACCTTGGTGGGAACATGTGAAACGGTTTTCCAAAAACGGGGGTTGGTGTCCTGGTAGCCGTCGAAGATTGAGGAGATCGACCCCATACCGGCATTGGCATAAAATTCCATCACCGAGACCATGGGGTAGATGGTGGAAAAGGTGAACAACCCTTCTTTCGTGACGAAGCTGCCACTGTTTTCGTTCAATATCCGTTGCCAGGCAGCGGGAAAGGTTTCAGCAAATGAACGCTTTCGTCCCATAAAGAACCCCCATTCGTCTTCTGGGCGGGGGCCACTGAGCCAGTAGCCTTTGGCGTTAATGAGATTGAGGTGATCATCGATATTGGGGGCGGCCAGATGAAAACTCTGCAGCAGTCGTTCACCACGGAAGTTGAACATCAACACGCCTCTTTTCTCTCCCTGACTATTGAACAGGGGAGTGGCGAAGCGAATCACCGGCCGAAAGGGGTTTTCAACTTGCCCGTCTTCGACATTCAAGTCAAAAGGTGACATGTAGACGCCACCGATGTCTTGTGCCATGGCCTCTTTAAAGTAGTAACGATCACTCTTTTTTTGTAATTGGCTTTGTTCAACGATGTGCGGCTGTCCCTCGTTGTAATTAATACGGATAATTTCCATGCCGTCCGCCGACAAAAAACGGATCTGGTCGTAAATACCTTTTTTTTCGCTGAAATAGAGAAATTCCTGCGACAGGTTCTGGCGCGCGGAGTCATCGTTGGGCTCATCCAAAAGACCCCAGAGTTCATTGAGTTTGGCGAGGAAGGTGAGGTCTGAGATGACGGCGCGCATCTCACTGGTAATCCCTTTTTGCGCCAGTGCTACGTTTTGTATTTCATTGCTTTCCAGACTGACCCGCGCCAGTCGCATCTCGGCGTAGTAGTGGCTGACGCCGACCGCGATCAGCAGGGTTCCCAAGGGTAGAAAGATCAGCAGAAAACGTCCGCTCAGAGCGGGGGGACGATCACGATTCTGAATGCTCGTGCTCACCGACAGGTATCCTGGATGTAGGTGCGGATGCGGCTGAGATAGGCCGTCTGTCCTTCCTCCTGATGACGCGGTAATAGAAAGAGTATCTTGGCGGCGATAATGTAGGGGCGGCGCGCTTCATCGCCGGCGGGACGTTCTTCCACCAATACCTTTTCGAGATGTTGCAATGTGCCCTGTGGATTCTCGCAATAACGCGGCAGGGAGACCTGTTGACCGTACCACCTTGCCCACACCGAAATCAGCAGCATGATCAATAATACCGCCCCGGTAACACGCAGGAAAAGATAGGGTGCGGCGGCTTGCGGGAGGTTGGCCTGTTTCGGTGTGGCCATGCATCGGTTCTCCATCAATGGGTTTTTTGATCAACGCCGGTATCAGACCCGGATTACCGCCAATAGTGGAGGCTATTAGCAGGATCCGCAACGCCTGTAATGCCCTGTTGGTGGTTTTAGCGCTTAACGATCCGCGGGCAGTGAAATCAGACTGTCCGCTGACAGGTTCCGCGTATTTGTCTGCAATTGTGTGCAGATGTGGCGCGCCAATGAGCGGCCACGGGCGATACGATCACGTACCGACACACCGCCCCGATAATTGGCTTCGATATGCATGCCGGGCAAATTGTGCAGTTGTTGGCTGATACTCCGGTCCCGCGCCAGGTGGCTGCCATGGTAGAGGGGCAGGGCCTGGGCATGGCGGTCGATGTGCACCATCACGGGGCTGCCTTTCAGCCCCAGCAACGGCGTCAGCGCGCGCAGGCTTTCATCGACCAGGCGGGTGTCACTCCAGGCGGCGGCTTCGGGTTGACGGGCGCCGCCGAGGTAGGTGGTGAGCAGGGCCTTGTCTTGTGGGGCGCGATCCGCAAACAGGCTGCTCATCCACAGATTGCCGGAAAAGGGCTGCTGCTCGCGTCGCGGCGTGAGGAAGCCGGTGCCGTCCAGCGGATGTTCGATATCTGCGCGTTCCAGCCCCATGTGCAATACCGCCAGTGGCGCATAGCGGATTTCACCCAGTAGCGAAGCCAGGGTTTTGTCCAGCGATGCCAGCAGGCTTGCCGCCGCCGGTGCCGGCGTGGCCATGATGACGTGTGTGGCGCTGAGGCTGCGTTCTCCGTCCGGGGTTATCGCAGTGACACGCCAGCCCTGCCGGCAGGGCGCCACTTCCTGCACGCGACGGTTGGAGAGGATTTGCAGGCCGGGCGTGCAGGCCAGGGTATTGGCCAGTGTGCTCATGCCGCCACGGAAGGAGAAGGTATCGGTGCTGCAAGCCGTGCGGCGGCGCAGCAGTTTATGCGCCAGCACACCGGCGGTGATGGAACCGAAGCGGCGCTCCAGTGTGGTCAGGCGGGGCAGGGTGGCGCCGGCGCTGGCCAGATCCGGGTCTGCCGACAGGGTGCCGGCGACAAAGGGCTCCATGGCCTTTTCCAACATCTCATTGCCTAGCCGGCGGCGGATGAACTGGCTGACGGATTCGTCATCATGGCCACCGGCGGGGATGAAGGGTTCCAGCAGCAGGCGCAGCTTGCCGCGCAGACTCCACAGGGGCGAGGTCAACATGCCGCCGATCCGCATCGGCAGGGCCTGTAGCTGGCCGTGATGCAGGAGATAACGCTGTGCCTGGGCCTGGGAGGTGCGCCGGGTTTTCATCTCATCCAGTCCCGCCGCGTGCACTAGCTGTGCGACTTCCGGGCGAAAATTCATCAACAGCGAAGCGGCACGCTCGGTGAGGTAACCATCCTGCTGGCGGCTTTTAATCTTGCCACCAATACGTTGGTCGGCCTCCCACACCTGCACAGAGACACCCGCCTGGGCCAGCCACCAGGCCGTCGCGAGTCCGGAGATGCCACCGCCGATAATGAGTACGTCTGTGTCGGTCATGTTTTACTTCTAGTTGTAGGTTGGGGTGAGGTACGAACCCCAACAATCGAGGTCTTGGCAAACTGCCGCTGTTGGGGTTCGTACCTCACCCCAACCTACCGGCATATTCATTTAACATTACCTTTCAATTTTTCCTTCATCTCCGCCAGCAGCTCTTGGCCCAGCAATTCGCCGGGGTGTTCGCGTGCATCGACAAACTCGCGGATGGTATTGAAGCGTTTTACCGCCTCCGGGTTTTCCTTCAGGCGCGGTACCTTGACCTTGGCGATGTCGAAGGCGTCGAAGCTGAGTTCGGTCATACCGAAGCCCTTCATGCGCTGCACCGCGCGCATCATGGCGCGATTGCGGAAACGGGTAAGGTCGGTGGATCCGATGACATCCAAACCTTCCCGGCGGGCGTTGAACTCGGCCGCCTTTTTGATGCCGGCACGGACAAAATCAGGGGCGCTGGCGACCCGTTTGGCGGCCTCATCGGACCATTCCACGCCACCGGTGAAGACGTCCATGGCCTGCCGCACGTCCTCAGCTTCCACCGTGCTTGCACGACGTTTTTTGGTGACCCGTTCGGCCTCGGCCTCCAGCGCCGGGGCGACAAACAGGCGCACCTGGGGGGCCTTGTCGGCGAGACATTCCTCCACTGCGGCCTCGGCCTCGTCCGACCAGTCGAACTGGCGTGCCAGATGATCTTCCGCCTCCAGCCGGTCGAGCAACTTGATGTTGACCTCCAGGCGGCCCTCGGCGCGGGCCACGTCCTCGGCCACGGCGCGCACGCCTTCGGCCAGAAATGCCGGCATGCCGGCCAGACGCTCACGGGCCTCCTGGCTCCAGGGCAGTTCTTTGCTGGCTGCGTCGAAGGGTGAATCGGCGCTGGCCTGGCCGGGCATACCCGGCGGCCCGGCATCACCAAAACGCTTTGCGGCCAGGGTGGACATGTGTGCCACGGTGACTTCGGATTCGCCCAGTTCCTGCACATGGGCCTCGGTGCGCTTTTTCACCATCTTGCGCAGGAAAGAGGGGATACGCTGCAGGCGTTGTTCAGCCTCCGGCGACCAGCTGATGGCCGATGGGGTCTCTATTAAGGGTTGGATCACCTTGCCACCCTGCGGCAGATAGCTGCACCAGGGGTCGGTGTCCATGAGGCTGCCACCCATGGCCAGTGGCCGGGCGCGGCAGCCGCCGCACAGCTTTTGGTATTCGCACTGGCCACACTTGTCTTTCAATGAGGGATCGCGCAACGAGGCGAAGGTCGCTGACTCTTCCCAGGTCTGCCAGAAGGGGGTCTCGCGGATATTGCCCTCGCTGTCGGGAATATAGGGGCAGGCGGTGACATCGCCCTCCGGGGTGATCCGGCAGTAATGGATGCCCGCCAGGCAGCCGCCGCCTTCGTAGCCCTCGGCCCGGGTGAGGGGGGACTGGGGATCCTGTTCGTAGGCGATGCGCTTGAAGTGGGGGGCGCAACGGGCGCGGATCAGCAACTCGTGATTCTCACTCTGTGCCGCCACCAGTTGATTCAACACCCGCTCATAGGTGATGGGGCTGATGTCGGACATGGACTCGCCGCGCCCGGTGCAGACCAGGAAGAAGATGTTCAGCACCCGTGCACCACTGGCACGGGCGAAGTCGATCATTGCCGGCACCTCGTTGGCATTGGCCTCGGTGACGGAGAAGTGCACCTGAAAGGGTAGCTCATGACGGCGGCAGGCCTCGATGCCGGCCAGGGTCTTTTCCCAGGCGCCGGCGCGACCGCGGAATTGATCGTGTTGCTGGGGATCGAGCGAATCGACGCTGATGCCCATGCCCAGGGCACCGGCGAGCTTGAGTGATTGCACGCGTTTGTCGGTGAGCATGACGCCATTGGTGCCCACTACCATGGACAGGCCCAGGCGGCTGCCGTGGTTGATGAGGAGTTCCAGGTCGGGGCGTATCAAGGGCTCGCCACCGGTGAGTACAACCATCACCTCGTTGCTGCGTGCGGCAATGTCATCGAGCAGGCGGCAGACCTCTTCGCGGGAGAGTTCGTCGGGGTTGCCGTTCTGCAGGGTGTTGGCATCGAGATAGCAGTGATCGCAGGCCAGATTGCAGCGCCGGGTCAGATTGATGGCAAGCAGAAAGAGGTCGTTGTCGGGCATCGTGTCAGCCTTTGTAGAGATCAGGGTTAGACTCGGAGTGAAATGCGCCCATGTCCTCCCAACGGCCCATGGCCTTGCCGAGGGCCGCCGGGGTGACCGTATCGAGGCCCTGTTCGCGGGCGCAGCGCTCCACTTCCTTCACCACCATGCCGCGCACGAAGTCGGGGATGCGTTCAATGCGCTGCAGGGCCTCGTCGCTCCAGGGCAGCTGGCGTTGCAGCTCTTCCGAGCCGTCGCCCCATTCGCGGTATTTTTCGGCGATCAGCTGCGGAGTGATTTCCGTCACCTCATTGCGCTGCGCAAAGGCCTCGATGCGCTTGCGGGTGAGATCGCGCATGAAGCCTTCGGGTACCTTTTGCAGACGCTGCTTCGCTTCCTCGGTCCAATGGGGCGGGTTGTCTTCCTGCGGTTCCTCCGAGGCGCTGTGGCCAAACGGGCAGGTGCCGGGCTTGGCGTTGGCGATGGCCTCGGGGGCGCCGCCGGATTCGGCCTGCATCTGTGCCATCATCGTCTCGCGTGCGCGTTGCAGACCGGCCTCGGCCACCGCCAGGGTGATCTCGGTCGCCTGTGTCTCGCGCGCGTACTCCTCGACTCTTTGCTTACAGGCGTCCCGCATGAAGCCTTCGGGTACCCGCATCAGGCGGGCGAGGGCAGAGGCATTCCAGTTCAGTGCCTCATTAGCCTGGGGCTCGGCCGTGGGGGTTTCAGCGGCGGGCGCCTGGGGTTGGTGTTGCGCCGGCTCAGGCGTATCGAGGAAGGCCGCGATGTGTTCCAGCTCTACTCGCTTGGCGCCCTCGACACGGGCCTTCTTCTCCGCCCGCATACTGAGATTGCCGCGCAACGACAGGTCGTCGATGGTCAACAGGCGGGCGGTGGCCTCGTCCGACCAGCGCATCACCAGCTCTTCGATGGGTTTTCTCGCCAGATCGCCGGCATCGTGGGCGGCGACGATCTCTTCCATGGCTTGCTTGGCGTGGCCGGGGCACAGCTGCGCGGTGGCTTCTTCGACGATGCTTTCGGTGATCACGGTATGGCCGCGTTCCTGGGCATAACGGAGAATAGCCATCTTTGCCATGCCCTGCACGAACTCGGGCACCCGGGCCATGCGCTCTTCCGCCTGGGTGGTCCAGGAGGTGGTCGATTCGGCGATGACTTCCACTCGCGGCTGGAATTCCCGTTGGCTGATCAGCAGCGCGCAGCCGGTGTTGTGGAGCAGGTTTTCCGTGTTGCCGCCGATGTCGAGATCGGCGTCGGCATGGATGCCCAGCTTGCCGATGACCAGCAGCGAGGGGTTGACCTCCTTGAGGTATTTTTCGATGGCATCGTGGGGCTTGCCATCCAGCAGCTTGGTCTCGAAGCCGTGCTCAAAGCCGTGGTCACGGGCGATGCTCTCGGCAATGTCCAGGTGGCCCTGATAAATCTTTGCCAGGCCCGAGTCGATGATCTCTTCGTGGAGTTTTTCCTGCTCCTGAAAACGGAATACCTTGCCGGCCTCTTCCGATAGCACGTCGGCAATGCGATTGAAGGCGACATAATGGTAGTAGGGATCGAAGGCGGCGATGACTTTGACCGGTACCTGCCAGCGTTCTCCCAGCGCCAGTGCCGTCAACAGTCCGCCATAGGCTCGGCTGGAGCCATCGACGGCGACCACGATGGGGCCCTCGGTGATGGAGCGATCGGGCTCCTTGATGACCAGAGTATCGATGTCGCTGCGGCGCACCACGCGCTGACACACGGTGCCCACGCGGCTGCCCTGCACGGCGCCGAGTCCCAGCACGCCCAGTACCAGCAGGTCGTAGCGGCCGCTGTTGGTCTCGGCCGCCAGTTCGCGGTAATTCTTGCCTTCCAGGCTGCAGCGCTTGAAGTTCAGGTTGGCCGTCTGACACTCGCGTTCGGAATGATCCAGGTAGGAGTCGGTAATGATGGACAGTCCGCGGGTGATGAGGTCATCGTGCACGTCCCGCTGCCTTTCCAGTTCATCTTCTTCGCGAAACTGCTCGGGTAGTCCGCCTTCCATTTGGCGGAAACGCACATCGTGCAGCTTGGCGGCGTAGACGTGGGCGCCGGTGATGTCGGCGTCCCACAGGCCGGCCAGTTGTACGGCATCCTGCAGGCTGCGGTTGGAGTGATCCGATGAGTCCACCGCCAGCAGAATGTGGTGGTACTCGGGAAGTGGTCCCTGTTCTTCTGTGGTGGGTTTAAAGCTGGCTTGCAGTTGTGCATTCATCGTATTCATCCATCTTGCCCTGTGTGAATTAATGTCAAATCCGGCCGTATGACAGACCTCTGATGAAGGTCATTAAGTGGTTTTTCATGACTTGCATCGGCGCCATTTTCCGTTGCTCTGTGCTGCTTTTCTTTGACATAGATCCATTTTGGCGGTGAAAAGGCGCTTTTGAGGGCAAATTGTGTCCGCCAAAATGGTGAGGTGAGGGGTGGTTTTCATGGGTTTGACAGCCAGTGGGCGACAATCACTGCAACCACGGCCATGTTGATGGCGAAGCCGACCAGTGCCAGATAGTCAAAACCGGTGGCCTGACGCCGGCCCAGGAAGGGGAGTCGGTAGCTTGCCATGAGATCCTTTTTCCTCCTTAAATATCAGTGTGTTATGGCTTCAGCCTGGTTAGGAAGCCCTGCATGGGTCGTGAACATGCAGCCTGCCACGTCAAGATCCATGCAGAGACTCTAGTACTCCGTCAATACAGCCTTGACGGAGTACTGGCGATTATTTGCCCTTAAAGGTGAAATCGATGGAGGCCTTGCCGCCGGCATCCACGGTGACCTTGCCCTTTTGCTCACCGAGCAAACCGTGCCAGGCGGCAATCTTGTAGTTGCCGGGGGGCACATTGTCGATGACGAAGCTGCCATCCTCTTTAACGACGGCAAAGTAGGGGTTTTTGGCCACGAAGACATAACCGTGCATGAAGTCGTGGGCATCACACTCCAGCTTCATGGCGGCGCCGCGCTTGAGCTTGACGGTCTTGTTGATGACGGTAAGTTCCGGCGGCTGACTGATATTGAAAACGGTCTTTCTTGCCTTGCCGATGAGTTCGTAGGTATGGATGTTGTGCAGCACCGGATCCGAGTTGTGCACCGCGAACTTGTCTTTGTTTTTCATCACCGAGAGGAAGGGATGGAAGCCGCATTTTTTTTGGTTGACCTCGAGGTTATTGATGTCGGCCGGGAAATCCTTGCCGGACTTGACCTTTTTCAGATAGACCACGGTGTCATTGAGAGCGCCATTGGTGACGCGGACAAAATCAATTTCACGATCACCGGTGCCACAGGCATCGGTGTCCTTGGTGATGGCGTAGATTTTTGGCGCCGGGTCGGTGCCTGAAAAATTCACTTTTCCAGTGATGGTGCCGCCATTGGCAACATCCACCACCTTGTAGGCCGCGGCACCAGCCGTTAACGGCAGACTGGCCGCTGCAAATAGGGTAAATACCGTGAGTGCCTTGTTCATATGTGGCTCCTTTCAGCTTTGCTTTGTTTCAGGGTTGGTTATCCAGGATTGAATATCTTGAGTTGCTATGCGGCCTGTGATGGCCGGAAGACTTCTTCCAGCATTTCCAGCACAAACCGTCGTTCTATGCTCGATGGTAATGTATCCAGGTGGTGTATCAGTGTATCGCTGGCGGCGCCGGGGTCGAGGGCGCGTAGTGCCTGACCCATCTCCCGCGCCTGCCGTCCCTCGCCGACAAAGCCGGCGGTAATGAGACGCCCGATGATGTCATCACGGATCTTGCCGCCGGGCAGAAGCGGGTTCAGTTTTGCCAGGGACAGGGCGGCGGCCTTGCTGACGCCTACGTCGCTGTCGGCCAGATGTTCGGATATGGCGTGCAATGCTTGTTCGATGGTGTCGGCCTCTTCTTGTGCCCGTGCGCTGGCGACGGGGATGGAGGCATGGGTGTCGGCGTGCTGTTCCCATAACAGCTTGCCGGCGTGCCGTTCCAGTATCTGTGCCATGGCCATGACCGATTGACTGCGTACCAGGGGGTTTTCATCCTGCAGGCTTTCCTGCAGATTGGACAGGCAGGCCAGGTTGCCGAGGGCGCCCAGTGCCCGTGCGCTGGCGACCCGTAGTTCGGAGGTCCCCATATGCAGAAGGCTGTTCAGCGGTCCCAGTGTTTCTGTCAATCCGGGGGTGTCCGGCGTCAGGCGTGCCAGGGCGTCGACGGCCTCCTGCTGGAGTTCGGGATTGTCCTCAAGCATGGTCTTTTTCAGTACCTCGACCACCTCGGGCTGGCTGCACTCGCCGAGGACGCGGGCGCTGAGCAGACGTATATCGGCCTCGATATCGATATTCTTGCCACGGTAGAACTTTTTCTTGTTATGCCGCTGCCGGGCGAGGATGTCATAGAAGTCCTGGAAGGCTTCGGTGTCCTCGGCAGGCAGTTCGGGCAGTACATCCGTGGTGATGGTTTTTTTCTTTTCGTCGAGTTGATCGTATTCCACATTGGCCAGCATGATGGCATCGAGGGTCGATGCAGGTGCTGTCTCGCTGATGGTTGGCGCATCGGCTTCCTCGCGGGCGTCGGAAGCCTCGTCCGTTGATACGGGAACCGAATCGTCCCCGATGGCGGTTTCTGTTTCAGCAGACGTTGCCGCTTCAGTGGCCATGCCCGTTTCGCCATGCAGCGCGGCGAGGATGCGGGCCAGCGGGGCGGCACACTCATTTTCTGTCTCGGCCTGATTTTCTGTATCGAGGGTTGCCGTATCGGGCTGCTTTTTGTGGCAGGCCATCAGGCCTTGCAATGCGGCCCAACGCACCACTGGTTCCTGATCATTGATCGCGTTGTCCAGGGCCGTGAGCACTTCCTCTGAGGTTTGTGGGCGATTGCCCAGGGCCAGTGCGGCCTGCTGTCGAACGGCGGGATCCCGTTGTTCATCGGCCAGCAGACCGAGCAGGATGCCATCGACGTCCGGGTTCTCCAGACGGGGGGCGTGAGGGATGGCGGCGGCGGCAACCATGGGCTCGGCATCGCTCAGCAAGCCGACCATGCGAGCCTGGGTTTCGCTATCAAGCTCGTCAGGCAAGTGTCCCTGCAAGGCGTGCAGTGCGGCGGCGCGCACCCTGGCGCTGGGATCGCCCAGCAGGGGCAACAGCTGTTGCACATCGAGTTCGGCATTGACCTGTGAACTGAGCTTGCCGGCCATTTTCAGAGCGATTTCACGTACTTCGTCGGCGGGATCACGCAACAGCAGGAGCAGGGCGCCCAGATAGCGGCCCTGGCCGTTATTGGCGAGCGCCTCGGCGGCGACGGCGCGGACTTCCGGCTCCGGGTCTTGCAAGGCGCGGCCCAGGGCACGGGCGCCGGTGGGGGAGCAGGGCTGGCCCAAGGCATGGGCCGCACGCCGGCGTTCACGTGTCGCACCGTTCTGCAGGCGCTGTATGACGACTTCTTCACCGGCATCACCAATCCGCGCCAGGGCCAGCAGGGTGTCGGTTTCATCGACCTGGGCGTCTTCTTCGTCCAGCAGCGCAGTGAGGGGGGCGACGGCTTCGGCGACACGCTGGTAACCCAATGCCTGCACGGCCTTGCGCTGGACATCCCAGTTGCTGTCCCAGGCATCGTCATCATCCCAGTCGGTATCTTCCGGCACGGATATCAGCAGTGACAACAGCGCTGCAATGGCCTGTTCTCCGCCCAGGCGTCCCAGCGCCTCGACGACGGAGACCCTGATTTCACCATCGGGGTCATTGTGCAGGGATTCGATCAAGGGCGCCACGGCGGCCGGATCACCCAGCAGTCCCAGGGATTCAGCGGCATCGATACACACATCGATGTCGTCATCGCGGAGATGCTCGACCAGTTCCTGTAGGGCGTCACTACTCCCCAGTACGCCGAGGGAGCGGCAGGCGCAACAACGATCCAGTTCATCACCCTTGTTGAGCAGCCTGCGAAGGGCCTGCACCACGTCTTGTTTGTCTGCTATATCGCGTTTTGAATCCGTTGGTTTTTGAAGATTGGTCACATTGGTATCCCATGTAGATAAAAGTGCATGTGTTCCGGTTTCAGGGTGCTGTTCCACATCGTGTCAGCATGTGGATAGCAGAAGCCGTACCAAGTTCTGAATAGCCCTGAAAACCTGAGCCCATTCCCGTCTTGTATGGGCCTTCGGCCGGTTTGCGGGCCAGTGAGAGGTGCACACCGCCCCTGGAGTTGTACGTAACGTTTCATTTGCGGGGTACATCGAACCAATAGTGGATGATTCGTTCAATATATCACCCGCTGTGCCCAATGCATCATTTTGTTCCGATTATCCCTCGCCAATGAACATTGTATTCATTTTTTGGCCTGTTTCAGGCTCGCGGGCCTAGGCCTGTTGATCAGGGCAACGAACAGCAAGGCCGCGCCACCCCTGCGTTTTCAACCGCTTTGAGAGGGATGGCCTGGATGTTGCTATGGCTAGGGCAGATGGATCAACTGTGATGCATGGGCCCGCCGAAAATATCGACCAGCGGATTTTACCGGCAATACAGCAGGTTTCAGTAGCGACGACGAGTGGAGACGACATGACTGCATCGGAGAAAGAAGACGACAAGACCCAGACCACGGGGTCTCAAGAGGGCTCCACCTGGGGGCCCAAACTGTTCTGGACCATCCTGGTCCTGATGCTGGTGTTTTTCTGGTGGCTGCTGATCTATTCCGGCGGTGTTGAAATACAGCACGGTTGATAGTGATTAATTGAGCCTAAAAGGCAGATTTCGTGTTCGCCATGTCATGGCGAACGGATTGTTTCACGAGTAAAGATCAAGAGAAGAAAATGGGAAAGAATCTACAAATCTGGTTAGTCGCCTTCGCCGCCGTGCTGATCTTTTTCTATGGATTGGATCACTTGGTCATGAATATGCAGGGCTTGCCTCTGAATATTGATTTAACACCGTCACAGTAACTCATGATGATAAAAACTTTGCTTCAACGTGCAAAAAATGCAAGGGGTTCAACATGCAGAGCTTCTACGTCCAGACGCTGTATTCAACAGCCGATTCAAGATTGTGGAGATAGGGGTATGAAGGAAACAAGAAATTTCTCCCCACCGATACTGCTGTCCCTGTTTCTGGTCGCCGTACTGGGTTTTTTATGGTCGGGAGACATGGTGCCGAGCCACTGGTTGCCCGAGGCCGTGGCGAGTGAGGTTGCAGCAGAGGAAGTGGCCACGGCAGAGGGTGCCGATTCCGCACAGGAATTTCAGCTGAGGCCGGCACCCAGGCCTGGCCGCGAAGATTATCCCGATGTCGGCGTCAGTAGTCGATCTATCGTCTGGATCATCGCGCAAATGCATTTGTTTTTCGGCGCCCTGGTGCTGGCGGTACCGATCTTTGTGCTGGTGATTGAACTGCTGGGCCGCTCCACCGGTGATGCACGCTATGACGACATGGCCCACGAGTTCATGAAAATCAGTATTACCGCCTATTCCATCACGGCTCTGTTCGGCGGCACCCTGGCATTGGCGCTATTCCTGCTCTATCCCGATTTAATGGCCTATCTGATGCAGGCCTTCGGTGCACAGATGCTGGTCTACGCAATGCTGTTTTTTATGGAAAGCATTTTGCTTTACGTCTATTACTACGGCTGGGATGCCATGCGCTATGGGAATGCCAAGTGGCTGCATCTTTCCCTGGGCCTGTTATTGAATGGCGTCGGTGCCACCCTGATGGTGATGGCCAACTCCTGGGCCACCTTCATGATGGCACCCTCGGGGGTCAATGAAGTCGGCGCGGTCATCGGCAACATCTGGGAAGTCATGAAGGGGCCGTTGTGGAACCCCATCAATCTGCACCGGTTTATCGCCAATATCGCCTTTGGTGGTGCGGTGGTGGGGGCCTATGCGGCCTACAAGTGTCTGGCCGCCCGAACCGCCGAGGATCGCGCCCATTATGACTGGATGGGTTACACCTCCAATTTCATCGCCATTCTCGCCTTCCTGCCCCTGCCCTTTGCCGGTTATTGGCTGATGGCCGAGATCTACGCCTATTCGCAGCAGATGGGTATTACTGCCATGGGCGGTATTCTGGCTTGGTTGTTTATCGTCCAGGCAGTGTTGATCGGCACCATCCTCATGGCGGGTAACTACTATTTGTGGTCTGGCATGTCACGCACCGAAGGATCAAAGCGTTACCAGGGGATGATCAAATATATCGCCGTGGTCTTGGTCATCTGTTTTCTGATCTGGGTGACACCACATACCTTGATCCTTACCTCGGGTGAAATCGCCGCCTTGGGTGGTAGTCATCACCACTTGCTGGGCCCGTTGGGCATCATGCCGGCCAAGAACATCGCCGTGAATCTGATGCTTATCTTTACCTTTCTGTCCTTCCAGATTTATCGGCGTTCGGACAAGATTGCCACGGTCTCGTGGGAGAAGGCGGGCAATGCCGTGATGGTGGCGATCTATGTCGTGGCCATCGTCAATATCATCTTTGCCGGCGTCTACTACGGTTACTTTACCAACACCGTGTACAAGGTCGGGGCAAGTGTCACGCAGGTGGTGTCCACCCTGGTGGTCATTATCAGTGGGGTCGTGATCGATGCCTTCATGTATCGTAAGGCCAAGACCCTGCCGTCCTTCTGGGGGCAGGTCAGCAACCGTTCCCAGTACGCCTTGTTTGCTCTGCCCATCGCCTTCACTTGGTTGATGGCGCTGATGGGTTATGTGCGTTCCTCGGTGCGTACCCACTGGCATGTGTATACCGTCATGAAAGATAATTCGCCGGATAATTTTATCCCCACGATTGGTTATGCGGGAAACATGATGACGATTGTCACGGTCATGTTTGTTCTCTTTGTTCTGTTTATCTTCTGGATTGCCAATCTCAGTAATACCAAACAGGCGCCACCATTGGCCGTGACTAAAAAGGCAGGAGAGGCCGCATGAGCAATGAGACAAAAGCCCCTCGTGGTGTGCTGGCAAAAAGCATGGGTTTCAGCCTGGCGCTGGCACTGTTGTTCACCCTGGTCGCCAATCTGCTGCCACAGGTGGAAGGTGAGGCCCCTGTCGAGCAGGAAGTGGATCTGGGGGCATTGACCATGGACTCGTATGTTGCCCTGGGTGAGACCCTTTTTTCAGGCAAGGGAACCTGTTCCCTGTGCCATAACGATCTTGGCCGTGCTCCGGATATTCTGGCGATTAACATGGTGGAAGTGTCGAATCAGCACATGAAAGATGAGCGCTACAAGGGCTCGGCCACCGATGCCGAATCCTACCTGCATGAGTCCATGGTCGACCCCGGTATCTACGTGGTGAAGGACTATGGCAAGAAGGGAAGTAACGACACCATCTCGCCCATGCCGGCCGTTGACAAATCGCCGATCGAACTCTCGGAAATAGAGATCAACGCCATCATTGCCTTTATGCAGGCCAAGGATGGGCATGATGTGACGGTGCCGCTGCCCACGGAGGCGCCGGCGGCGGAACCCGCCAGCCCGGAGCCAGCTGGACCCGCGGGCACAATTGAAGAGGTGGTCGCTAAATACAGTTGCCAAGCCTGCCATGTGATATTAGGCAGCGGTGGTGATCTCGGCCCCGACCTGGGGCAGATGGCCGGCCGTTTCAGCCGCGAAGAAATCCGTCAGGGCATTATCGCCCCTGATGCGGTGATTGCCGAGGGCTTCCCGCCAGGCGTGATGCCGCAGGACTTCGCCGAACAAATGATGGTGAAGGAGCTAGACATCCTGGTGGATTACCTGGCAGGCAGTGGAACATCCACGGTGACATCTCCGGTGGCCACGCCTTCAGAAGGCGCTGTTGATAGCAGGGCTGAGGAAATGATCAGTAGTTTTGGCTGCCAGGCCTGCCATGTCGTGTTAGGCAGTGGCGGCAAGATTGGCCCCGGCCTGGATGATATCGGCTCGCGGCTGAATGCCGAACAGATTCGCCAGAATATTATCGACCCCAATGCCGTCATCGCCAAAGGCTATCCCTCGGGGGTAATGCCACTCAATTATTCCGAACAAATGAGTGAGACACAGTTGGACGCATTGGTGGCTTTTTTGTTGGAGCGCAAGTGATGGCTGGTAAAAAAATCTATAAATCGACTTTATTGGTACGGGGTGAATGATGAAAGGCATTAAAATTCCCGCATTCTGGCAGGCCGTGTTGGTCATCATTATCGCCTACCTGATCTTTGATAATGCCTTCCCACCCCTGCTGCCCCGTTCGTTGATGGCGCAGTACATGATCATTACCATTGCCGGTGTACTGTTGTATTTTTCCTTTGATGAGGCGCGTTGGAAAGAGTTCAATGCACCGATCCTGGCGGTGCTCAGGGAACCAAGGTTGGCCGTTGTCCGCTGGGGTTTCCTGATTGCCATCCCGGCCATTGTTGGTTACACCACCTATGGCTTTGTCAAGCCCTCCATGGATGCGCCGGTGGAGCTGCGCCAGGTACATCCCGCGCCGCCGGGCTCATTACGGGTTTTTGGCAAAAGCTACAATTTGTCCAAGCTGGAAAATCCGCTGCGTGAACAGGTTCTGGAGATCATGGCCGAGGATGAGGACAAGGGCTGGGAGGCCTATGAAAAAGTTGTCGAGTCGGGGCGTGATGTCTATTACAAAAACTGTTTCTTCTGTCATGGCGATCTACTCGACGGCAAGGGCCATTACGCCCTGGGTTTCAGTCCCCAACCGGCCAACTTTCAGGATGTCGGCACCATCGCCCAGTTGCAGGAGGCCTATCTGTTCTGGCGTATCTCGACCGGTGGCCCGGGCCTGCCCAAGGAGGGTACGCCGTGGAATTCCGCCATGCCCGTGTGGCACGAGATGTTGAGCGAGAATGAAACCTGGGAAGTCATTACCTTCCTCTATGACTACGTCGGCCAGGTGCCGCGTATGTGGGATGCCGATGTTTCCAAGATAGTGAGTGGCATTGAGTCCAAGGTCAGTGCCCGCCATAAGCAACAGATGGGTATTGACGTCTATGTACATCGTTGCCAAGCATGCCATGGCGAGCAGGGGGCGGGAGATGGTGTTGCCACCGACCTCATGTACCCCAAGCCGCGTGACTTTACCCTCTCACTGTTCAAGTACAAGACCTCACCGGGCACCGAGTTGCCCAGCGATGATGATTTGTTCAATACCATTAAACATGGTCTGAACGGGACGGCGATGCCGGCATGGAGCAGGCTGTTGAGCGACAAGCAGATTCGCAGCCTGCTTCCCGTGATCAAGGGTTTTGATACCACCGCGGCCTGGGCGCCGGAAGACGCCGATGATGAGTTCTTCGATGATGACGGTCGCTATCTGAAAACGGATTTTCAAAAGATAACCAACACGGAACCCGTTGCATCGCAGATTCCTTTCAGTGAAGAATCCGTGGCCAAGGGTAAGCCCGTTTTTGAAAAGGTCTGCGGCAAGTGTCACGGTATTACCGGTCGCGGCAATATCACCTCCGGTAAAAAGCTGGAAGATGACTGGGGTAACCGGCTCTGGCCGCGCAATCTCACCAAACCCTGGACCTGGCGTGTCACCAATGTGTCTGGTGAGGATGAGAAGAGCCGCGAACAGACCATTAAAAACATCTATGCACGCCTGTCCATCGGCCTGCCGGGCACTCCCATGCCGGCACACCGGGCGACGGAGGAGGGCAACAAGGATCCCGTTTCCCTGGAAGATCGTTGGCATATTGCAAATTATGTCTACAGCCTGCGCAACCAGTCCGTTGCCCCCAGCGATGAGCCGGTATTACGCGCCGCAAAGATCGAGGGTGCCTTGCCGGATAGCTTGACCGCCGAGGTATGGGACACGGCACCTGCGGTGACCCTGCCCCTGGTGCCCAACATCATCAAGGAAGACCGGCTGTTTACGCCGCTGAATGACTCGGTCACGGTGCGGGTATTGTATAACGCGGACGAGATCGCCTTCCTGCTGAAAGTGGATGATCGTACTGACAGCCGTCCGGGCGAAAAGGTGTCCACACAGATACAGGACAGTAAACTGACCCTGTATCCCGATGCCCTTGCGATCCAGTTCCCTAAGCAGGATTCATTCGAGACCAAGCCCGTGGTGGTCAAGCCCCTGTTCCGTCATGGCGATGGTGCCCATCCCACCACGATGTGGTACTGGAATGCCGGCAGTGTGGAACCCGCTGTGGCATCTCGGGGTGCCTTGCTGGATGCCTCCGGGCCTAACCAGAAAATAGTGCCTCGTGAAGATGATGACAGCCTTTCGGTACAGAGCCGCTGGGACAATGGCCAGTGGAGCGTGCTGATGAAGCGTCCTCGTAACGGCGGTGACAGTGGCGATGTGAGCTTTACCGAGGGTGACTTTATTCCGGTGTCCTTCGCCGACTGGGATGGCAGTAATGGTGAGGTCGGGTCGAAGCATACCCTGACCACCTGGTATTGGCTGGTATTGCCCGCCGAGGCCGATCCCGTGAAGGTCTATGGTCTGCCGCTGGGTATCGCCGGGGGTGTCTTCCTGATGGGTCTGCTGCTGGTGCGCCGGCAAAGAAAGGCGGTTGCCTGAGCGGTATGCGGGCGAGAGACGATCAAGAGACAATGACAATCTTCCAACCAGCGGCGGGCCGTTTCCCCCCGGGTAAACCCTCGGCAGTGTATCCTGCCGCCGGGGCGATCTTCCCGGGTGCCACCTGCGGGAGTCGCCACCCCTGTCCTGCTGTAGCCGATACGGCGTGGACGGCTCGACGGCGACCCCTGATGTTTCGCGGTGGGGTGAATAAAGTCGCCTCTACGCTTGACGCCATGGAACAAAGTGTTCATAAATTAGCCTGTGAAATATTCGATGTTTTCTTTATAAGCTGCTGTTTTAATAGAGAAATATGCAATATGGCCAGCTTGGCCTGCATTGTGCAATCCCCCTGTTCAGATAGGGAATTTAATCGATTTATACGCGTCCCCGCCCTGAGGGCATGGGCGAGACTCGCAATCCATTGAGGAGGAATAGGTAATGGCCGGCATAATGACCACAAGACCATTTTTAACGAAAAGGGGTTTCCTCGTAACAGCCCTGGGTATGGGGTTGATACTGACGAATCCCCTTGCTGTCGCAGGCGATGATATTGGCCCGCTACCGACGCTCAAAGTCAACAAGGCCAGGGCGGAGTTGGGCAAACGTCTGTTCTTTGACAAACGCCTGTCGGGAGATGCCGCCATTTCCTGTGGCACCTGTCACAAGCCGGAACATGGTTTTGCCAATCCGGATGCCCTGTCCGAGGGTTATCCCGGTAACAAGCATTTCCGCAATGCCCCCAGCGTGATCAACGCCGCACATAAAACGGTGTGGATGCATGACGGGCGAATCGGCACCAATCTCAATGATGTGACCCGCGGCATGATTACCGAGGATTACATCATGAACATGGACATGCGCATCATGCAGGAGCGTCTTAAGCAGGACTCTCTGTATGTGAAGATGTTCAAGGATGCGGGGCTGGGCGAGCCATCGAATGGTGGGGCGAGAAAGGCCATTCCTGAATATCTGAAAACCCTGAACTCGGAAGGTGCGCCTTTTGACAGCGGCAAGATGTCGGCCAATGCAAAGCGCGGTTTGCAGCTGTTCAAAGGGAAGGGGGGCTGCGTCGCCTGTCACAGCGGTCCTATGTTCACCGATGGCAAGGCACATAACACCGGTGTCAAGGAAAACTTTGACGTGTTTCTCGATCCGGCACGCCATCAGGCCTTTATCGGTTATGCCGACTTTATGGGTATTGAGAATTACATGAATCTCAAGCGTGACCCGGGTGCCCATATACAGAAACACAAGGCGGATGGTAGCGGCATGGGCACGTTCATTACCCCCAGTCTTCGTGAACTGAAATACACCGCGCCCTATATGCACAACGGCATGATCAAGACACTGCCGGAGGTCGTGGCCTTTTATGACCGCGGCGGTGATAACGATCGCAACAAGGATGCCAGAATGAAGCCCCTGGATCTGAGTATGCAGGAGCAAAAAGACCTGGTGGCCTTCCTGCTAGCGTTGTCCGGCAAACCGCTGACCAGCAGTCGGCACGTGTGGACCACACCTTATCCGAAAGAATACGAAGTGATTGCCAATTGGCTGGATGTCCCCAACTAATCGCTAGGAGAGAGCCATGAGTTCGTTAAAGAAAACGCCTGTTCTGATGATGGCAACGGCCGTCGCAGCGGCTCTGTCGGTATCGGCTGCAGCCATGGGCGACAAGCCGCCGGCTTCAGCCAGCAACGGGGGGTCTCAAGTACAGTCGACTCCCGCCATGGCCGGCACGTTTGCCAAGGCCCCGGACGCGGCGATCCCGCCCCTGGCCCCCTTGGGTCCCCCGCCCATACCGCCCGACAATCCGATGTCGGAGGCCAAGGTTGAACTGGGTAAATTGCTGTTC
>CAZTPE010000013.1:0-23042 GCA_964614545.1 uncultured Ectothiorhodospiraceae bacterium | reverse complement strand
GATGAGGATCAGGGTGATGAGCGAGATGAGAGAGTCCATCGGGGTATTCTAATCGGAATTGGTACATGGAACACGGTTTTACCGTAGGAGCGGGCCATGCCCGCGATGGGTTGGAAGGGAAAACAATAAATTTGTGGGAGCGGCTTCAGCCGCGAATGAATCCAGCCTTTATTCGCGGCTGAAGCCGCTCCCACAATTTCAAAGCACCACTATCGGTAGCGAAAGCAAAAATATCACGGGCATGGCCCGCTCCTACCGGGACTCAAGCCAGGTGAGGATTTCGCCCGGCTGCTCGATGAGCGCATCCGCCCCCCAGTTCTGCGGGCGGTCGTCTTCACCGATATAGCCGAACAAGGCTGCGAGGGTATGGGTGCCGGCGCGCCGGCCGGCCTCGATGTCGCGTTCGGCATCACCCACGTACAGGCATTCCCGTGCCTCGGCGCCGGCCTGCCGGCAGGCGTGCAGGATGGGCTGTGGATGCGGCTTGCGCTGCTCGCAGGTATCACCGCTGACGATGCAGGCGGCGCGCTGGCTGAGCCCCAGCGCATCCAGCAGCGGTTCGGTGAGCCAGGCGGGTTTGTTGGTGACTACGCCCCAGTTGAGGCCGCGTGCCTCGATGTCGGCCAACACCTCAGCCATGCCGGGGAACAGGTGTGTTTCGCGGGCGATATTGGCCTGATAAATGTCCAGCAGGCGCAGCCGCAGGGCCTCTTCCTCGGGATGCTCTTCGCCAAAGCCGCAGCGGATCAGGGCGATGCCGCCGTGCGAGGCGGCGGGGCGAATGACGTCCAGCGGCAGCGGCGCGCGGTCTTGTTCGGCAAGCACGCCGTTGAGGGCATAGGCCAGGTCCGGGGCGGTATCGGCCAGGGTGCCATCGAGGTCGAATAGCACCGCCTTGATGGCGGGGGTCACCGCTGAACGTAGGGTGGGCATTGCCCACCGGGTGTGGCTGGCTGCGTGTCACTGGTGGGCAGTGCCCACCCTACGGGGTCAGGCCTCATCGCGGGTGCAGCAGGCCAGGTAGTTGACGGCCAGATCCCGTCCCAGTGAATACTGCTTGCTGAGCGGGTTGTAGCTCATGCCGGTGAGGTCACGCATCTTCAGCCCGGCGTGGCGCGCCCAGCTTTCCAGCTCCGAGGGGCGGATGAACTTGTCGTAGTCGTGGGTGCCTCGGGGTAGCATGCGCAGCAGGTATTCGGCACCGACGATGGCCAACAGATAGGCCTTGGGATTGCGGTTGATGGTGGAGAAGAACACCACGCCATCGGGCTTCACCAGCGTGCGGCAGGCACGGATCACCGAGGCGGGATCCGGCACGTGCTCCAGCATTTCCATGCAGGTGACCACGTCGAAGCGGCCTGGGTGCTGTTCGGCGAAGGCCTCTGCGGTGGTCCGCTGATAGTCCACCTCGATGCCGGATTCCAGTCCGTGCAGACGCGCCACTGACAGCGGCGCCTCGCCCATGTCGATGCCGGTCACCTGCGCGCCGAGGGTGGCCATGCTCTCGGAGAGGATGCCGCCGCCGCAGCCCACGTCCAGCACCTGTTTGCCGTCCAGCCCGCCGGCATGGCGCTCGATGTAGTCGAGGCGCAGCGGATTGATCTCGTGCAGGGGTTTGAATTCACTTTGCGGGTCCCACCAACGCGAGGCCAACGCCTCGAACTTGGCAATCTCGGCAGGATCGGCGTTGTGATTTGTCGTGTCAAAGGTCGTATCAGTCATGCCTATAGCTTACCCCATCTTTGTCTGATTGATGGACTTTTCCTCCAATAATGCGGTGTAGGGAATCCGTATCGGCAGTGGTTTTGATGCAGGCGGGGCAGGCCAAAACTGCTGTCGGGTTCTGACATGTTGCTGCCGGGCTGAATGGGTGTTTGGAATCCTACAGCTTGGGTGTCGGTGAGGGAGGATCAGGTATCTTGCTGTTATCTGGTGTGACGAAAACTGTAGGAGCGGGCCATGCCCGCGATGGGTGGGTGGGAAAACAATAAATTTGTGGGAGCGGCTTCAGCCGCGAATAAAGGCTAGATTCATTCGCGGCTGAAGCCGCTCCCACAATATTTGAGATAACCATCGCGGGCATGGCCCGCTCCCATCGCTTGGATGGGGCTTCCTTGCCCCGTGGATAATTCTGGTTATTCCACTGGCAGGGCGGGTACAGGTTTCAGCTTCCAGATGTCGGCGTTGTATTCCTGCATGGTGCGGTCGGTGGAGAACTTGCCGCTGGCGGCGGTGTTGAGGATGCTCATACGCGTCCAGCGTTCTTCATCGCGGTAGGCCTCGGCGGCCTGCTGCTGGGCTGCGACGAAACTGGTGAAGTCGGCGGCGACCAGCCACGGGTCGAAGGGGCTGCGGATGGCGCTGATGATGGGATCGAACAGGCCGGGCTCGAACTGGTTGAAGTGGGCGCTTTCCAGCAGCTGCATGACCCGGCGCAGGTCTTCGTCACCATTGATAATGGCGTTGGGATCGTAGCTCTGCCGTGCTTCCTCGACTTCGTTGGCGGTGAGGCCAAACAGGAAGAAGTTGTCATCGCCGGCCTCTTCGCGGATCTCGATGTTGGCGCCGTCCAGGGTGCCAATGGTGATGGCGCCGTTCATCATGAATTTCATGTTGCCGGTGCCGGAGGCTTCCTTGCCGGCGGTGGAGATCTGCTCGGACAGGTCGGTGCCGGGGCTGATGACTTCCATCGCCGTGACGCGATAATTGGGCAGGAAGGCTAACTTTAATTTGTCACCCACGACCGAATCATTGTTGATCATGAAGGCGACGTTATTGGTCAACTTGATGATCAGCTTGGCCATCGCGTAACCGGGGGCGGCCTTGCCGCCAATGAGTACACAGCGAGGGGTCCAGTTGTCGGTGTCGCCGCGCTTGATGCGGTCGTACAAATGAATGACATGCAACAGGTTGAGCAACTGGCGCTTGTATTCGTGGATGCGTTTGACCTGTACGTCAAACATGGCGTCGATGTTGAATTTCACGCCGCGCTCGGTGTCGACCAGTTCTGCCAGGCGTGTCTTGTTGGCCTGCTTGATGTCACGCCACTGCCGGCGGAAGTCTGCGTCGTCGGCGAGGGGAGCGAGTTTGGCGAGCTGCGGCAGGTCGGTGATCCAGTCTTCACCAATGGTTTTGCTGATCAGCGTGCTCATGTCCGGGTTGCACCAGGCCATCCAGCGCCGCTGGGTGACGCCGTTGGTCTTGTTGTTGAATTTTTGTGGCCACAGCTCGCAGAAGTCGTGGAACAGGCCTTTCTGCAACAGCTTCGAATGCAGCTCGGCGACGCCGTTGATGGAATAGCTGCCGACAATGGCCAGGTAGGCCATACGCACCTGCGGCTCCGGGCCTTCCTCGATGATGGACATGCGGCGCAGGCGGCCGGTGTCGCCGGGCCAGCGGCAGGCAACGCTGCCGAGGAAGCGGGCATTGATCTCGTAGATGATCTCCAGCAGACGCGGCAACAGGCTCTCGAACAGGCGCACCGACCACTTCTCCAGCGCCTCGGGCAGCAGGGTGTGGTTGGTGTAGGCCATGGTGTGGGTGACGATGTCCCAGGCTTCGTTCCAGCCAAGTTTGTGCTCGTCGAGCAACAGGCGCATCAGCTCGGCGATGGCGCAGGTGGGATGGGTGTCGTTGAG
The DNA here is from genome assembly GCA_964614545.1 of uncultured Ectothiorhodospiraceae bacterium. Taxonomy (GTDB): domain Bacteria; phylum Pseudomonadota; class Gammaproteobacteria; order SZUA-152; family SZUA-152; genus DRQN01. The sequence continues at coordinate 19,404 of CAZTPE010000013.1, read as the reverse complement.
CTGGAAACAGTTCTTGGCGGCGAACTGGCTGAAGTCATTGCCATGTTCACGGCTCCAGCGGCGCAGGGTGTCTTTGAGGCTGGCGGAGGCGAGGAAGTACTGCTGACGCAGGCGCAGCTCCTTGCCGTTTTCGCTGCTGTCGTTGGGGTAGAGCACCATGGTGATGTGTTCGGCGGCGTTCTTGGCGGCGACGGATTCGGGGTAGCTGCCGGCGTTGAATTCGCCCAGGTCGAATTCGTCGGTGGCGGCGGCCTTCCATAGGCGCAGGCTGTTGACGGTGCCGTTGCGGTAGCCGGGCACGGGCACGTCGTAGGGCACCGCCAGCACGTCGTGGGTATCGACCCAGCGGTTACGGGTGATGCCGTTGGCATCCTGATAGTATTCGCTGCGGCCGCCGAAGTGCACGCGCTGGGTAAATTCGGGACGTTCCAGTTCCCAGGGGTTGCCGTCGCGTAGCCAGTGATCAGGCTCTTCGATCTGGTAACCGTTTTCGATCTTCTGCCGGAACATGCCGTATTCGTAGCGGATGCCGTAGCCCAGCACCGGCAGCTGCAGGGTCGCACAGCTGTCGAGGAAACAGGCGGCGAGACGGCCCAGGCCGCCGTTGCCGAGGCCGGCGTCGTGTTCCGCCTCGGCGATTTCTTCCAGTTCCAGTCCCAGCTTGTACAGCCCCTGGGTGGTCTCATCGGCGACGCCGAGGTTGATCATGGCATTCCCCAGCGCGCGGCCCATGAGAAATTCCAGCGACATGTAGTGCATGCGCCGGGAGTCGTTTTCCTCGTAGGCGTAGCGGGTGTTTTTCCAGCGCTCCATGATGCGGTCACGCAGGGCCATGACCAATGCGGTGTAGGGATAGTGAGTGGATCGGCAGTGCCGGTCACGTCCCAGGGTGTGGCTGAAGTAGCGGCGGAAGTCCTCGGCGATGCTGTCAGCATCCAGGCCCAGAGGGGGCAGCTCGGTCAGTTTGGGGTGCGGCTTGCTGTTGCGCAGGGGAACGAAGTTCATGGGCTTTTCTCTTTTAAATTTGTGTTAAATCAAATGGATAAACATTAAACCTAACAATTTAGTTCACTACAGAAATACAGAATTTGGTGAGTGATGAGGTATCCCTCTTGTGCGCACGGCGCACACTACACCTGCTCGTGGCGTGCGCCGTACGCACGTCGGTTCCAAGCAATAATGATGAAAGATGATGTCCATTCCATTGGTGCATTCTCTGTGCTCTCCGTGTCGCTGTGGTGAATGGTTTTGCTGCCCGCGATGCTCAGGCGACGCCCTTGAGGGCCGGGCTGCGGCTGGCGCTGTCAAAGGATTTTAGCAGCAGTGAGCCGGAGCTCATCTTCGCCGGTTTCTCCAGGCCCATCAGCTGCAGCACGGTGGGCGCGACGTTGGCGATGCTGCCGGAGCAGGACAGCGCCCAGCGTTGCTCGTCGATGACCAGACAGGGTACCGGATAGGTGGTGTGCTGGGTATGTGGTGCCTGCGTGACGGGATCGACCATCTCCTCGCAGTTGCCGTGATCGGCGGTAACGATCACCGAGTAGCCTGCCTCCACGGCGGTCTCGATGACCCGCCCAGCTTCACGGTCCAGGGTCTCCACGGCCTGGATCACGGCCTCGCGCACGGCGGTGTGACCCACCATGTCGCCATTGGCGAAGTTCACCACGATGAAGTCGTACTGGTGTGAGTCGATGGCCTCGATGACCGTGTCAGCCACCAGCGCGGCGCTCATTTCCGGCTGCTGGTCATAGGTGGTGACGGGCGGCGAGGGCACCATCTGCTGGGTTTCGCCTTCGCAGGGGCTGGTCTCTCCGCCATTGAAGAAGTAGGTGACGTGGGCGTATTTCTCCGTCTCCGCGCAGTGGAACTGGTGCAGTCCGGCCTCGCTGATGCTTCGGCTGAGGGTCACTTCCGGGTGCTCGTGCTCGAAGGCGAAGGGCATGTCGAAGCGGGTGTCGTACTGCATAAAGCAGATAACCTCGGCCGGGGCCACACCGTCGCGTGCAAAGCCATCGAAGTCGGTGCCACCCAGGGCTGCGACCATCTGCTTGGGACGATCCTTGCGGTAATTAAAGAAGATCACCTGATCGCCATCCCGGATGGGCTCAAAGGCCGGCAGCAGGGTGGGGCGGATGAATTCGTCCGTGTCACCGGCAATGTAGGCACTTTTAATGGCGCTTTCGGCAGCGCAGGCCTTTTCGCCCACGCCCTGCACCAGGGCGCGCCAGGCCAACTGGGTGCGATCCCAGCGCTGGTCGCGATCCATGCCGTAGAAGCGTCCCATCACTGAGGCAACGGCGCCGCCATTGTCGTGCAACAGGGCTTCGATTCGTTGCAGATAGTCGAGTGCCGATTTGGGCGCGGTGTCGCGGCCATCGGTGATCATGTGCAGCAGGGGCCGCACGCCCTGCTGGCCGCACAGACGGATCAAGGCCTCGAGGTGGCGGATGTGGCTGTGCACGCCGCCGTCGGAGACCAGGCCCAGCAGGTGCATGGGGCGCTGGGTTTGCGCGGCCTTTTGCAGCGCCGCGAGCAGGGTGGTGTTGGTGAAGAATTCACCGTTGTTGATGCTGTCATCGATGCGCACCATGTCCTGGCGCACCACATGGCCGCAGCCCAGGGTCAGGTGGCCGACCTCGGAATTGCCCATCTGTCCGTCGGGCAGGCCCACGGCCAGCCCGGAGGCGCTCAGGGTGGTGCTGGGGTAGTGGGCGAACCAGCCGTCGAGGTTCGGCGTGCTGGCCTGGGCAACGGCGTTGTTTTGCTTGCCGGGGCTGAGGCCGAAGCCATCGAGAATCACGAGTACAACGGGCTTGCGGGGAGTGCTGATCGGGTCGGTCATGTTTGGGTCAATAGGTCTCTAAGGTCGTGAAATACACAGGCTTCCACATTTTCGTTGCCGTTTTGTGACGGGCAGCGAACCTTCCGGTGGGGCAGGAACAACAGGGATGTGGCGGATGAATAGCGGCTTGCGGTATCGATACTTGATGGCTTGCTGGCAGTGGTTTGTCTCGGTTGTGACGCGGGTCATGAATTGCGGTGCGGATAAGGAAAGACCGCGAGAAAAGCCCGGCATTTTATCGGTTGGATGTCTGCGGGTCAATTCGTCCGGTTTGGGGGGAAGGAGGAACGGTAGATATTACAATGAGTTACGGTCTGTCGCTAAATCTAAAAAGACAGAGAGGTTGGCCGGTGAGCAGATAGGTAGGTAGCATCGTGCGCACAGCGCACGCTACGGGCAAGTGTAGTGTGCGCCGTGCGCACAACATGGGTAGCCAGTTTCTCTGTGTGCTCCGTGCCTCTGTGGTGAACAATTACTTTGCGGGCTATGCGGTAAGAACACCTTATCGCAGTCGCAACAGGCGCAGGCTGTTGGCGATTACCAGCAGGCTGGCGCCCATGTCGGCGAACACCGCCATCCACAGGGTGGCATAGCCGGGGATGGCGAGAGCCAGGAAGATGGCCTTGAGGCCCAGGGCCACGGCGATGTTCTGGTGGATCACGCGCAGGCTGGCGCGCGACAGGCGGATGGCGAAGGGCAGGCGGGCGAGGTCGTCGCCCATCAACACCAGGTCGGCGGTCTCCAGCGCCACGTCACTGCCGGCGGCGCCCATGGCGATGCCGGTGGTGGCGGCGGCCATGGCCGGGGCATCGTTAACGCCGTCGCCCACCATGCCCACCCGCTGGTGGCGCGCGACCAGTGCCTTGACGGCCTCCACCTTGTCGGCGGGCAGCAGTTCGGCGCGGGGTTCATCAATGCCCAGGTGCTCGGCGATGGCGCGGGCCGTGCCGCGGTTGTCGCCGGTAAGCATGGTGATATGTTCGATGCCCAGGGCGCGCAGATGGGCGATGGCCTCGCGGGCATTGGCGCGTGGCTGGTCGGCGATGCTGATGAGGCCCAGTACGCGCTGCGCGTCGCCGAGGATGATCACGGTCTTGCCTTCGGCCTCGCGGCGGTTCAGCACGGCTTCCACGGCGGGGCTGCAGAGGCCGCCTTCCTCGAACAGACGGTGGTTACCTAACTGATAATAGCGGTCGTCGATGCGGGCCTGCACGCCGCGGCCGGTGAGGGCCTGGAAGTCGCTCACTTCGTTGGGCGTGATGCCGGCCTTAGCGGCGTGTTCGAGGATGGCCTGCGCCAGCGGATGTTCGGAGCGTGCCTCCAGGCTGGCAGCGATGCGCAGCAGCTGCGCCGGCGGCGTATCACCGAGGGGCTCCACGTTTAGTACCTTGGGCCGGCCCTCGGTGAGGGTGCCGGTCTTGTCGAAGGCCAAGGCGTGCAGGTGGCCGATGTTCTCCAGGTGCATACCACCCTTGATCAGCACCCCCGCGCGTGCGCCGCGCGCCAAGCCGGAGACGATGGCCACCGGGGTGGAGATGACCAGCGCGCAGGGGCAGGCGATCACCAGCAGTACCAGGGCGCGGTAGAACCAGTCGTCGAAGTCCTGGCCGAACAGCAGCGGCGGCAGCACGGCGATGAGCGCTGCCAGCACCAGCACCGCCGGGGTGTAAGCGCGCGCAAAGCGGTCGATGAAGGTCTGTGCCGGGGCGCGTGCCGCCTGCGCCTCTTCAATGAGATGGATGATGTGCGCCAGGGTAGTGTCGGCGGCGAGGTGGGTGACGCGCAGGTCCAGGCTGCCCTGGCCGTTGATAGAGCCAGCGTACACGGTGTCGCCCGGGGCCTTTTCCACCGGCAGGGATTCGCCGGTAATGGGGGCCTGATTGAGGGCCGAATAGCCGTCCACCACCTCGCCGTCCAGCGGTGCCTTGTCGCCGGGGCGCAGGCGGATGATCTCGCCCACCTGCACCTGCTCCACCGGCACCGTGACCTCGCGTTCCTCACGCAGCACCCGCGCCACCGGCGGCGCCAGTTCCATCAGCGCGCGTACCGCGTTGCGTGCACGGTCCATGGAGCGGCTCTCCAGCCACTGGGCGAGGGAGAACAGGAACACCACCATGGCACCCTCGTCCCAGGCGTCGATGAACAGGGCGCCGATCACCGCCACGCTCATCAGCACATTCATGTCGATGGCGCCGTGGCGTGCCGCTGCCCAGGCCTTGCGGGCGATAGGCCAGCCGCCGGCGAGAATAGCGCTGCCGAAGGCCAGCTTCTCCCACACCGCGCCCGCGCCGAGGACGTGGTGCAGAACCAGCCCTACGGTAACCAGCACGGCGGCGGACAGCATGGCGATGAGGGCGCCGTTTTCCGCCCAGAAGCCCCCCTTTACCCGTGCCTCACCGAAGGGCACCGCGGTAAGCTTCGCCTCGGCCAGGGCGGCGATGATCTGTCCCAGGGGGAGTTGCTCGGGGTCGTGCACCACGGCCAGACGCTGGGTGACGGGATTGGCATCGAGACTTACCAGGCCTGGCAGATGGCCGAGCATTTTCTCGATCAGTGATACCTCTTCCGAGCAATCCAGATTCTCCACCTGCAACACACTGGTGACCGGCTGTGAGGCATCGTGCAGGGTGTAACCCAGTGATTGCACCGTGTTGCGCAGCTTGTCCGCCGCCTCGGGCGATGCGACCCTGGCCGAGAGCCTGCCGGCGGTGAAGTCCACACGCAGATCCTCGACACCATCAAGCCGGCCTGCTACCTTTTCCACCTTGGCGGCGCAATCGGGGCAGTCCATGCCGTCGATGCGGCAGGTGAGGGTTTTTGTTTCTTTTGTCATATTTTCGGGGTTTGGTCGCGCCTGAAGGCGCTCCTACAAAATCAATCCTCGACTGTAGGAGCGCCTTCAGGCGCGACCCACTACAGCCACACTGCATCCCAGTACGGATAGTCACCAATATTCCCCACCAGCCCGGCCCGTAGCGGATTTGCCACCAGGTAACGCGCGGCTTTTCTGATGTCGTCTTCCTTGCGCAGTGCCCTGTCGAAGAAAGATTTCTGCCAGATCTTTCCTGTCGTATCCCGCGCAGCGTTTAGATCATGTGCACTTCGCCCTTTGAACCTCCCGATGACAGACGCCAGAGAGTCACCTTCTCCAAGCCGTATCAGGGCATGAAAATGATCCGGCATCAGTACCCATGCCAGCCATTTGCTGTGGCCCACGATTTCCGGGCGGTGCAATGTGCGGATCACTGCACGAGCCCAGTGCAGTTCAGCAAAGAAGGGCTGGCGTTTGTGCGTTACCGTAGTGACCATGTAGATCTGCCCCGGAATGTCGCGACGGCCTTTTCTCAATGCTCCTTGACCAGGGCGACGCTGGGAACACTGATTTTCCTGTCTTTCCATATTTTGCATCCTTGCATCATGGTTGATTTTGTTTGGTCGCGCCTGAAGGCGCTCCTACAAATAATTTTTCACCTGTAGGAGCGCCTTCAGGCGCGACCCATTACCTTTCCATCTTCTCCCGTGAAAACACCCCATACAACACCGGCAGCACGAACAGTGTCAGCAGGGTCGATGAGGCTAGACCACCGACTACCACGGTGGCCAGTGGCCGCTGTACCTCGGAGCCGACACCGCTGGCGAGCAGCATGGGGATCAGACCCAGGGCGGCGATGCTGGCGGTCATCAGCACCGGGCGTAGACGCGAGAGGGCGCCTTCGAAGACCGCCGTGCGGGTGTCGTCGCCGCCCAACAGGCGTTGGTTGATGGCGTTGACCATCACCACGCCGTTGAGCACGGCAACACCGAACAGGGCGATGAAGCCGATGGAGCCGGGCACCGACAGGTACTGGTTGGAAATGTACAATGCGACGATACCGCCGATCAGCGCCAGCGGCACATTGATCATGATCAGTGCCGCCTGACCGACGGAGTTGAAGGCGAAATAGAGCAGCAGGAAGATCAGCCCCAACGACAACGGCACCACGATCATCAGGCGCGCCTGGGCGCGCTGCTGGTTCTCGAACTGACCGCCGAAGACGACGGTGTAACCGGGCGGCATGTCGATGTCACTGTCGATGCGCTGTTGCAGTTCGGCGACCAGCCCCCCCATGTCGCGCCCTTCGACATTGGCCTGAATCACCACGCGGCGCTGCACGTCGTCGCGGCGGATCTGCGGTGGGCCGGACTCGATGGCGACGCCGGCCACATCGCCCAGCTTTACCCAGGCACCGTTGGGGGCCTGCAGGATCAGGCTGCGGATGGCCTCGACATCGTCACGATAGGGCTTGGCCAGACGCACATAGATGTCGTAACGCTCGTTGCCGTTGATGACTTGCCCGGCCTCGGCGCCACCGATGCCGTCGGCCACCAGGTTCATGACCTGCGCCACGGGGATGCCGTAGCGGGCCAGGGCGTCGCGATCTGGACGTATCACCAGTTGGGCCTCACCCTCGATCTGCTCCATGGCAACGCCACGTGTACCTTCCACCTGCTTCACCAAGGCTTCGATCTCGCTGCCTTTTTTCGCCAACATGTCGAGATCGGCGCCGAACAGCTTGATGGCCAGCTGCGCCTTGACACCCGACAGCAGTTCATCGACGCGTGTGGCGATAGGTTGGGAGAAGGAAAACAGCAGGCCGGGGTGTATCGACATCTTCTTTTCCATCAATACCTGCAGTTCCTTGCGGTTCGGTGCCGTGGTCCACTCATGCACCTGCTTCAGGCCGACGAAGATCTCCACGTTGGACACCGGCTCCGGGTCGCCGCCGATTTCAGCGCGGCCGATGCGACTGGAGACATACAGCACCTCGGGGAAGGTCATCAGTTGCCGTTCCAGTTTTTGCGCCACGTCCAGCGAGGTTTGCAGGCTGGAGGAGGGCGCCAGGGTGATGCGGATATTCATCGTGCCTTCCTCCAGTTCCGGCACGAATTCGGTACCCAGCAGTGGTACCAGGGCCAGGGCGCCGCCGAACAGGAGCAGCGCTGATCCGACCACCAGCCAGCGCCGTTTCATGGCCGCCTTGAGTGACCAGCGATACAGCGCCGACAGCGGCCGCATGATGGGGCTTTCCCTTTCCTTCACGCCACGTTTGAACAGATAGGTCGCCAATGCCGGCACCACCACCAGGGCCACCAGCAGCGAGGCCAGCATGGCCAGCACGATGGAGATGGCCATGGGCTGGAACAGCTTGCCTTCCACCCCTTCGAGGGTGAACAACGGCGTGAACACGATAATGATGATCATCACCGCGAAGAACACCGGCCGACCCACCTCCCTGGCGGCCTCCTTGATACGCAGGGCCATGCCGTGGTTGTCGTGGGCGGCGTCGAAGGGGGTGGGTGAACCGCCGGCGATCTCCTTGCGGATCTGTTCCCGATGGTCGGCATCGGGCCGGGTGAGGTGACTGAAGATGTGTTCCATCATGACCACCGAGCCGTCGACCATCATGCCGATGGCGATGGCCAGGCCACCCAGTGACATGAGGTTGGCCGAGATGCCCCAGTGAGCCATGGCCATCAGTGCCAGGCCGATGGAGATGGGCACCGAGATCAACACCAGCAGGGCGGCGCGCAGGTTGAGCAGGAACAGTAGCAGCACCACCACGATCAGCACGAAGGCCTCCAGCAGGGCCTTGCTGACGGTGGCCACGGCCTGGTTCACCAGATCGGACTGGTCGTAGAACGGCTCCAGAGTGACGCCATCGGGCAGGGCGGTCTGGATCGCCGGCAGGCGGTCCTTGATGCCGTCGATGGTGGCCTTGGTGTTGGCACCCATGCGCTTGAGCACGATGCCGGCTACCACCTCGCCGAGCTGCTCGGGATTGCCGTTGGCGTCACGGCGGCTCATGGTGACCGCGCCCTGGCGGATCTCCGGGCCGAAGTTGACGCTGGCCACGTCGCGCACCCGCACCGGCACACCGTCCACGTCCTTCAGCGGCACGTTGCCGATGTCGCGCAGGCCGTCCTCGCCGCTGCGTACCCAGCCCACGCCGCGAATCACCAACTGCTCGGCACCGCGGTCCAGGTACCAGCCGCCGGCGTTGCGGTTGTTGTCCTCGATGGCATTGGCCACGTCGTCGCCGTGCAGGCCGAAGGCCAACAGTTTCTGTGGATCGAGCTGCACCTGGTACTGGCGTACTTCACCGCCAAAGGAGAGCACGTCGGTGACGCCGCCCACCGGCATCAGCAGCAGTTTCACCACCCAGTCATTGAGGCTGCGCAAGGCGATGGCATCGTATTTCTGCGTATCTTCGGCGCGCAGGATGTACTGATACACCTGTCCCAAACCCGAGGTGTTGGGCCCCATTTCGGGCGTACCGATGCCGTCGGGGATCTGCTCTCGCGCGGCCTGCAGGCGTTCGAACACCAACTGACGGGCGAAGTAGATGTCCGTGCCCTCCTTGAAGACCACGGTGATTACGGACAGGCCGGTCTTGGAAATGGAACGTACCTCTTCCACGTCCGGCAGGGCGTACATGACCGCTTCGATGGGGAAGGTAATGAGCTGCTCGACTTCCTCTGAGGCCAGACCGCGTGCCTCGGTGTTGATCTGCACCTGCACGTTGGTGACGTCGGGGAAGGCATCCAGATTGAGCTTGGGCAGGATGAGCATGCCGCCGACAATACTGGCCAGCAGGGCCAACACCACCAGCAGGCGATTCTCGACGCCGAGGTCGATGATTTTGTTTAACATATCAACGTCCCCTATTAATGGTTATGTATTTCAAACCCGCCCTTGGCGAGTTCGGATTGCACGAAGAAAGTGCCTTCGGTCACCACCCGGGTGCCGGGGGCGATACCGCTGATGATCAGCTGGTCACCGACGCTGCGCACCACCGTGACCTCTTTCGGCTCAAAGCGGCCGGATTCTTCCTCGACGAAGACCTGCCAGTCACCATCGGCGCTGCGTACCACCGCGTCCAGCGGCAGGGCCAATGCCTTGCCCTGGCTTTCCGCATCGATAGTCACATCGACAAACATGCCGGGGTGCAGACGGTCGCCGGGATTCTTGATGCCGATGCGCACGGCCTGGGTGCGTGTATTCTCGTCGATGGCGTGATGGATCTGCAGCACCTTGCCAGGCAGGGTGGTGTTGCCGATGCGCACGGTGGCGCCGGCCTTGTTATGGATGCGATGGGCATCCTCCGGCGTCAGGCGGGCTTCCACCCACAGGGCGGATTCGTCACTGATGTCGAACAGCACGCGACCCGGTTCGACCAGTTCGCCGAGGATGAAGTCGTCGCTGGTCACGGTGCCGCTCTGCAGGGCGTAGAGGTCGAAACGGCCGATGGCCTGCGCGGGATCATCGGTACGCAGCAGGGCCGCTACTTGTGGTTTGCTCATGCCGTAGGCGAGCACGCGGGCCTCGGCCTGTTGGCGGTTGATCTGCGCCTCGGCGTAGCGTTTGGCCGAGACCACCTTGCGGCCGAGTTTTTTCACCCGCTGCCATTCACGGTCGCTCTTCAGAAGATCGCCCTGGGCCTCGGCCATGGCGACGCTGGAAAGGGTGACAAGTAACTGCCCACGTTTGACATGATCGCTCAGGCGGGCGTGGCGGGCGATGATCTGCGCGCTGATGCGCGGTGTGATCTTGCTGGCACGGTAGGCATCGAACATCACCTCGCCGGGGGCGCTGACCACTTCGTGCAAGGTTTGCTGGCGCAGGGGGGAGACGACAATACCGGCGGTGGTCATTTGTTGTGGGGTCAGTTCGACGCCGCCGCCTTCTTCCTCGTGTCCGCCGTGTTCATCACCATGTTCGTCTCCGTGGCCCTCTTCCTTGTGTCCACCGTGCTCGTCACCGTGTTCTTCGTCGTGACCTTCTTCTTCGTGTCCACTGTGCTCATCGTCGTGATCATTGTGGCTTTCACGATGACTTTCATTGTGGGTCGGTTTTTCATCATGCCCATGGCCGTGCTCTTCGCTGGCCCAGGTGGGGCCGGCCAGGATCAGGGCAAGCAGGGCGGGATAAATGATGTGCTGTTTCATGCTGTTCTCCGTTTGTCGGCGCTGCGCATTGGGCGCGCCGACGAATTGTTCAATGGCAAAGGGTGTGAGTTTCCACCGCTAACAGTAAAAAATTGTAGGAGCGGGCCATGCCCGCGATAAACGCGGTGCTGAAAAATATCGCGGGCATGGCCCGCTCCTACCGTTAGCCGTTTCATCGTGTGTGACGAGTGGTTGAGTCGTTTAGGGTGAGTTCGGGGTTTGTCCAGCGCCAATCTGCCCCGATGCCCTCAACCACTCGACCCAGGCCAGGCGCAGGTCGCCCTTCAGTTCGGCGGCGGTGATTTGGGTCTTGATGTTCTGGCCGGTTTGCAACAGGTAGTTGGTGGTACTGAGTTCGCCGGCTTCCCAGATGCGCTGCACCAGGCTCAACTGCTGCGTCAGATTGCCCTGGCCTGCATCCTGCCACTGGCGCCAGGCGCGGTGGGTGAGGCGGTATACCGAGAGACTGCCGTCAAAGTGGCTGGCGGCGAGACGGTACAGATCCAGCAGGATTTTTTCTTCCTGCACGGCTTGTTGCGAGGCGGCGGTGACCTGGGCGGTATAGTTATTGCGCACATTCAGCGGTATGGAGAAATTCAGCCCCAGCAGCAGATCATTTTCCTCGGCACCGCCACGCAGGCCAATCGTGGGATCGGCGCTGCGGCTGGCACGCGCCAGCTCGATGCTGCCGCGGGCATTGGCAATACGCGCCTGCTGGGCGATGAGCTGGGGCAGCTTGGCCAGCAAGACGTCGCGTTGTGGTTCGGCGGGCGGGGCGGGGGGCGGGCTTGGCAGGCCGGGCCACTGACTCAGGCTCAGACCGCTGGCGGCCACCAGTGAAGCTTGCTGTGTTGCGACTTCGGCCTCACGGCGTGCCACCTGCATACGCGATTCGCTATAAGCGACCCGCGCCAGGGCGACGTCCAACTGGCCGAGGTCGCCGGCGGCATAACGCTGTTCGGTCGTCTCCACCAACTGGCCCATGAGTTCGCTGTAGCGCCTGGCCAGTTGCCGTTGCTCTTGCGCGCTCTGATAGCTGGCAAGGGCCGTCAGCACCTCGCTGGCGACCTGCTGGTGCAGGCTGGCCAGCTCGGCCTGGGCGATGCGCACTTCGCTGTTGCCCATTTGCCGCTGGGCGCCGCGCTTGTCGCCCCAGTCGATGGTTTGGTTGATGCCGATGCTGATGGTATTGACGGCGGTTCGTTCCGCGTCCACTTCCAGTTCCGGGTTGTAGATGGGTTTGCCTGCCGCGTCACCGCGGGCGCGGGCAGCATCGATGGCGGATTGTGCCGCCTGAATGCCGGGGTGGCTTTCCCAGACCTGCCGCAACAGGTCATTAATCGTCGCTGATGTGGGCGGTGGCGCGGCCCAGACAGGCGAGGCCAGACAGGCCAGCAGGCCTGCCAGAAAAAGGTGCTTCAAAGGCATGTAGAACTCCCGAAAATCTGATAACACACGTTGTCGCAGAACGCACACAGGCGCTGCGCGATATGAAAAGAAAGTGTGAATCAGACCCGGGGAGGGCGAATGGGTGGGGCGGAATGCCGGGAACTCAGGGTTTGAAAGGACGCCGGAAAATAGGCGTCATGGCCCATGGAGTGTACGACATCGCTGTCCGAGGTCATGGCCACCAGATGCGATGACATATGACAGCCGTGGCTCTGGTGGGGGTCGTTGTCGTCCACCGGGGCGTCGTACAGACAGCCGGTCGCGTTGATGGCGTGGTCGGGCAGCAGATCCAGATGCGCATCCGATGCCCAGACGATACCGGTGCTGAGCAGAGTGAGGATGAGCAGGGATAGGAGAGTGCGACGCATGGGTTTGATTCTGGTGGCTGGGACGGGTTGCGTCAAGTTATGGTCTGAGCGCAAGGTTGCGTCGGTAGACGAGATAGTCGATGGGCGTCTGATTTTTATAACCGATGCGCTTGCGGCGTGCCTCGTCCAGCAGGTGGTAGCGGACCTCGACCTCCAGCACCGCGCCTTCCCCGCGTGAAAATTCAAAGCGGTAATCGCGCGGCTGCCAGCGTGGCAGGCGGGTATCCCACAGATCGACGATGAACGGCCGCCACATGACGGTGCGTTTCAGGGTGTGGCGCTGTTGCTTGATGACCTTTCCCTGTGCATCCAGCAGCCGCAGTCGTACCGTCAGATGACGGTCGGGTGTGCCGGTGGGCAGATAGTGGGCGGCGCCGGTGTTGATCAGGGTGAGGGTGAAGTGGCGTGTGTCGCTGTCTTCCGCGCTGTCTTCTTCCAGCACGACCTTGAGCGCCTTTTTTACCATCGCCGGATCATGCCCGCCGCGCCAGAGATGCTGACGCACGGGACGTACCTTGCCGCCCGGCACTAGGGGCCGCTGCACCAGCGGCATGTGACAGTCGACACAGCCCAGCCGGGTGACATCGACTTCGCCGGGTGCAAGGGGTTTGCCGGGGAGCGCCGGTGACGGCCGGGCCTGGGTGGCACGGGTGTATTGTGCGCGTTCGTCTTCGTTCAGCAATGACATCAAACGCTGCGCTTCTGCCGGCGTGAGGATGTCCGCGGTGCTGCTGTTGATCTCCGCCACTGTGCCACAGGGCGGAAAACGCAGGAAGGTGTCCCAGCGATCGCCTTCCACCACGTGACAGCGGATGCAGATACGGTTGGGATTATCCAGCTGACTGACCGGATGCGGCGCATCGGTAATGCCCAACACACCGACGATTTTCCCGTCACGCAGATGGCAGGCGGTGCAAGTGACACCCTCGTGTTGCAGGACGGCATCGAAGTCTGGATTGGGAGCGAGGATGGGCTGCCATTTTTCCTTGTCGGCAAAGCCCAGCACCTTGTGCTCCTGTTGACGGTCTAACGGGATATGGCAGTTCTTGCAGTTTTGTGGTGAGCCGTCGAATTTCCAGTCGACCTGAAAATAGGGATCAGTCCATGCCTGGCTGTGGATGGTGGTGCGCCATTCATCAAAGATGGTTTGATGGCAGGTGGCGCATTCATCGGCACGTAGGGTACCGAACATGGCCGGGGCATTGGACGTGTCGACCGGGCGTTCGAAGTTCGGTGTGATGATGAAGATATTCAGCGGGCGTATAAAGCGCCAGCCGAGAAAGGCGGTGATGAGTATCAGCGCAGCGATCAGGATGTTTCGTCTCATGCTTCACGCCTCCGTTGTGTGATGCGCTACTGGGAGTGTTCACTCAAGAGAATAGCCGTTTCATGTGGAATGCCGGGCATTATTTTTGCCGCAGGCGGCCAATGATGCGCGGCAGGAAGGCTACCAGCGCCAGCAGGGCGAGGGCCAGCATGGCCTTTTGAATCAGACCTTCGCCGCCGGCCACAGCCTCGCGTCCGGCGTAGCCGAGATAGGTGTAGGCGAGGGCGCCGGGAAACATGCAGACGTAGCTGGCGATGAGATAGTGCGACAGCTTGATGCGCGTCAGGCCGAGGGCGTAGTTGAGCAGGTTGAAGGGAAACAGCGGCACCAGACGCACGAAGGCGACGAAGCGCCAGCCTTCGCCCTCGACGCCTTGTTTGAGCTGCTGCAGACGGCCGCCGGTCTTTTGTTCCACCCAGTCCGATGCCAGATAACGGGCGATGAGAAAGGCCAGCGTGGCGCCGAGGGTCGCGCCGGTGAGGTTGTACAGCGTGCCCCACACCGGCCCGAACAGTGCGCCACCGGCCAGTGTCAGCGCCGAGCCGGGCAGGAAGAATACCGCGCCCAAGGCATAGATAAGCATGAACAGGATAGGCCCGGCGGGGCCGGCGTCTTTCACCCAGGTTTCCAGTGCGGTGGCGTCGAAGGCATCGCGGTAGATGATGGCCAGGGTGATGCCTGCGAGCAGAAGTGCGAATAGGGCGTAACGAAAGATGCGTTTATTCATGAGTCAACAGTTCCAGGTAGGGTGGGCATTGCCCACCATTCAAGCCGGGGTGGCAAGTCTGTTTTGGTGGGCGGTGCCCACCCTACGGCTGCCTTATTCTTTTTCACTGGTTTTACTCCACTCCCTGCGATTGATCGCATACCCCGTGATTTTGCCCACGAACGGCAGGGCCAGCATGCCGGGTAGTTGATTGACCTGCTTCGGATCGCGGTACTTATGGATACCGATGGTCATGTAGTCATGGCCTTCGCGCGGCTGGTCGATGTAGGTGCCAAACAGGCGGTCCCAGAGGGACAGATTGAAGCCGTAATTGCTGTTGGCCTCGTTATCTTCCACAGAATGATGCACGCGATGCATGTCGGGGGTAACCACGAATAAGCGCACGATACGGTCGAGGCCGCGTGGCAGACTGATGTTGCTGTGATTGAACATGGCCATGGCATTCAGCACCACTTCAAAGATCACCACTGCCACCACCGGTGCGCCGAGCACAATGATGGTGGCGAACTTGATCAGCAGCGACAGAATGATTTCGATAGGGTGAAAACGTGCGCCGGTGGTGACGTCATAGTCCAGATCGGCATGGTGCACACGATGCAGACGCCACAGGGTGGGCACGGCATGCACCAGCACATGTTGCAGATAGATGATGAAATCCAATGCCACTACCGCCAGCACCACACTCAGGGCGAAGGGCAGGGAATAATAGTTGAGCAGACCCCAGCCGTGCTCGGCGGCGAAGGCGGCCATGCCGATGGCGGCGGCGGGAAACAGCAGACGCAACAGCAGATTGTTGAGGAACACCAGGCCCAGGTTATTGGCCCAGCGTACCGCCTTCGACACGGTCAACGCGCGGCGAGGGGCGATGACCTCCCAGGCCGCCATCACGGCGAAGATGCCGAAAAAGAAACCGAGGCGGATGGTGATCTCGTTCTGTACCACAAATTCGTCGAACGTCATGACTGCTTGATTCCGGGTTGGGCACCTGCAAAACGCGGGCTATAATGAATGATGAATCAACTATTCAATAAATCAGTTGAATAGAAGAATAGCGGGAATAGCCACCATGTCAAGCGATGCATCGAACTCACAAAGCACAAAAGGCAGCTTCAAGCACGACCTGTTTGTCCAGTTCGCCCGTGTAGGCAAGGCGTTGAGCAACGGCAACCGATTGGAATTGCTGGAATTTCTCGCCCAGGGCGAGCGTGGTGTGGATGAGCTGGCCAAGGTTTCCGGGCTCAGCGTCGCCAACACTTCGCAGCACCTGCAGCAGCTCCGCCAGGCCGGGCTGGTGTTGTCGCGCAAGGAAGGCTTGAAGGTCTACTACCGACTCAGCGGCGACGACATCATCACCCTGCTGGACACCCTGCGCGGTGTGGCGGAGCGCCACGTGGCCGACGTGGAACGGCTGGTGAACACCTATCTCACGGTAAAGGACAGCCTCGAACCCATCCCCCGGGACGAGTTGCTGGAGCGCGTGAAACATGATCTGGTGACGGTGCTGGACGTGCGCCCGCCGGAGGAATTTGCCGCCGGCCACGTGCCGGGCGCAGTGAACGTGCCGCTCTCGGAACTGGAGCAGCACCTGCAGACGCTGGACCCCCAACAGGAAGTGGTGGCCTATTGCCGCGGCCCGCACTGTGTGCTGGCCTTCGATGCGGTGGCCAGGCTGCGCGAAAAGGGCCTCAAGGCGCGGCGGATGCAGGATGGATTTCCGGAGTGGAAACAGGCGGGGTTGCCAGTGGAGGAGGGGGAATAGCGAGTAGCCTGGGTTGAGCGTAGCGAAACCCGGGATTTAATTGCTTTGATCCCCCGGGTTTCGCAGGCTCAACCCAGTCCAGTAGGGTGGGCACGTCTTTTGTGCCCACGTATCATCTCATACACCGCAATCCTGCGTGGGCACACAAAACGTGCCCACCCTACATGGCTGCATGTTGGTCAGGGCAGACGGCACCCAAATCAGGTGTGGCACTTGGGTAACTCTGCGTCCTTGCCTGCTTCGAGCTTCGCTAGCCAGGCGTCCGCTTCTTCCAATGTCAGATGCCGTTCATTCGATTGATACGCCGCCCAGGCGTCCAGTGCATCTTGTTTGAAAGCCTTGTGCTTTTCTTCGCGTTCGACGTAATCGCGGATCGCTTCGCGCATGATCCAGTGTGCTGAGCGATGTCGCACATTTGCCAGGCGCTGAATACGGCTTTTCAGTTCATCATCGATCTTGACCGAGGTGGCCATTGATAGTCCCCATTATTGCCAAGTAATGCCTTCCAATAATATGGCACAGAATTTCACCTGTGCCTTTTGGAAGATAGCGGAGGTGCTTCTGTGGATAGTGTTTATCTCAGAGCCTGACCAGGATGCTGTCCATGCGGCGGCGTGACTTGGGCAGGGTGGCGTTGCGGTCCTCGGCGTGGTGATAGCCGATGGCCAGCGCTACCTCGCAGCGGTAGCCGCCCAGCTCTTCCCTGAATTCCTCGTTGACCCGGTCGGCGTCCAGGCCTTCGATGGGCGTCGAGTCGATCCTCAGCCGCGCCAGGGTGTGCAGGGCATTGCCCAGTGCGATGTACAGCTGGGCCTTGGTCCAGCAGCTGGTGTCGCCGTTTTCGTCGGTGTTCATCTCGGCGAAGACGAAACTGCGGAAGCCGCTCTCCCGGTCCTCGGGCTTGAGGCGCCCGTCCTCGATGCCGTTGTCCACCACTTCCGCGTAGTCGTCGCGGGTGTAGCGCGGATTGTGGCCAAGCAGGATGACGTGCGAGGCCTCGAGGGCATGGGGTTGGTTGAACTGGAATTTCTCGGCGAAGGTGCCGTGCAGGCGTTGTTTCGCTTCGTCGCTTTCGACGAGGACGAAGCGCCAGGGCTGGGAATTGATGGAGGAGGCCGTCAGGCGCATTGCCTCGAGGAGCACGTTCAGGTCGTCCTCGGAAACCTTGCGTGTCGCATCGTATTTCTTGGCGGTGCGCCGCCACTGGAGGTCTTCAATGATTTCGTGCGTCATGATGTGTCTCTCTGAATGTGAGAATTTCGGGGTGCAGTAATCGAAGGGTATTACGGCGATTATGTCATTCCCCTCTCGCCTGTAAAGGGCATCTGTTCGTCGTTGTGCACAGTTTTGGAGAGGCGCTGCTTCCACACAAGGCCCTGTATGACCCATCGTGCGCACGGCGCACGCTACGGGCAAATGTCGTGTGCACCGGCATCCCCCTTTTGTGGGGGGCTTCAGCCGCGATAGCTGTGATAACGATTCATTCGCAGCTAAATCGAGATATATATGCTTGTGCATATATATGGATGGGCGTATATTGATGCCATGACCATCGACACCAAATCCCTGTTTCAACTCCTCTCGGACCTCACCCGCCTGCGCTGCCTGCTGTTGATGCAGGCGGAGGGTGAACTTTGCGTCTGCGAACTGACCCATGCACTGAACCTGAGCCAGCCGAAGATTTCGCGCCATCTGGCGGCGTTGCGGGATGCCGGTGTGGTGAGCGGTCGCCGCCAGGGGCAGTGGATTTATTACCAGCTGCATTCCGATCTGCCCGCGTGGTCGCGGGAGGTGATCGATGTCACGGCGACCGGGGTGGGGGAGCAATCACCCTTTGTGGACGACCGTGCGGTGCTGGCGGCCATGGCTAATCGGCCGGGCGCGGAGTGTTGTGCCTGAGATAAAAATACGCTTCACCACAGAGGTACAGAGTTCACTGAGGTGTTGGATGGCCGTCTTGTGCGCACGGCGCACACTACCGCCGCCCGTAGTGTGCGCCGTGCGCACGAACTCTGTGCCTCCCTGGTGAATCGTGACAAAACATAAAGGAAGAAAACCATGAATCTGTTATTTCTCTGCACCGGCAACGCCTGCCGTTCACAGATGGCCGAGGGCTGGGGACGCCAGCTCGGTGGCGACTGGTTGCAGGTGCAGTCGGCGGGCATCGAGGCCCATGGCAAGAATCCGCGCGCCATCGCCATAATGGCGGAGGCGGGCGTGGATATCAGCGGCCAGGAATCCACCCGTGTCACGGACGAGATGCTGGCGGCGGCGGATGTGCTGGTGACGGTGTGCGGCCATGCCGATGAGCACTGTCCGGTGCTGCCGGCGGGGATTCGCAAGATCCACTGGCCGCTGGAAGACCCAGCCCGGGCGACGGGCACAGAGGAGGAGATCATGACGGTGTTTCGCGCCAGCCGCGACGATATCCGCCGGCGCGTGGCGGCAGTGATCGATGAACTTAAGCAGGAAATACAGGTATGAGCGACGGCATGAGAGACAAGAGCGGTGGCATGGGCCTTTTCGAGCGTTATCTGACCCTGTGGGTGCTGCTGTGCATCGTCGTGGGCATTGGCCTGGGTTATGTATTTCCCGCGCTGTTTCAAACCGTGGGCAGGCTGGAGGTGGCGAATATCAACCTGCCGGTGGCGCTGTTGGTATGGCTGATGATCATTCCGATGCTGTTGAAGATCGATCTTAGGGCGCTAAAAGGCGTTAGAAAACACTGGCGCGGCGTGGGCGTGACCCTGTTCGTCAATTGGGGCATCAAGCCCTTTTCCATGGCCCTGCTGGGTTGGCTGTTTATCGGTGTGTTGTTCCGCGACTGGCTGCCGGCGGATCAGATCGATTCCTACATCGCCGGGCTGATCCTGCTGGCGGCCGCGCCGTGCACGGCGATGGTGTTTGTGTGGAGCCACCTGATGCGCGGCGAGCCGCATTTCACCC
>CAZTPE010000012.1:0-23864 GCA_964614545.1 uncultured Ectothiorhodospiraceae bacterium | reverse complement strand
CGCACGGAGAGAATGGTTGTGCCGTGATATTGCTCCAAGGTGGAATCCTCAGTGAAAAACAGAGGGAGGGATTTTACACCATAATGGGTACCGACACCGCCCTCGACGGGCCGCAGCGAGACCCATTACTCCGCCGGGTAACGCCGGGCGATGGCCACGAATTCGTCCAGCGAGGCGAGGAAGGCCTCCACCACTCGCGGATCAAAATGCTTACCACGCTGTTGCGTGATCCACTCGATCACCTGTGCTATCTCCCAGGAATCCTTGTAAACACGGCTTGAAATAAGGGCATCAAAGACATCGGCCAGGCCTACGATACGGCCGTAGACATGGATATCTTCTCCCCTGAGCCCCTGTGGGTAACCCGAGCCATCCCACTTTTCGTGGTGTTGCAGGGCGATAATGGCGGCGGCCTTGAGGATGTCACGCCCGGAGTGGCTGAGCATGCTGTAACCGATGCTGGCGTGATTCTGCATCACCTTGCGCTCCTCATCGGCAAGCTCACCCGGCTTGAGCAGGATCTCATCCGGCACCCCCAGCTTACCGATGTCATGCAGGGGAGAGGCGGCGGCAATCAATTCCACGCCCCTGCCCGGCAACCCCATTTTTTGTGCCAGCAGCTGGCTGTAGAGCGACACACGCTTGGTGTGATTATGGGTCTCCTGTGAACGCTGCTCCTCGATCACGCCCATGGTGTAGACGGTTTCACGCAGGGTGCTCTCGATCTCATTATTCAACGCCAGCAGCTCCCTGTTTTTCTCTTGCAGGAGATCCTGGTGGGCGATGATTTCGTTGTTGAACAGATTGATCTCATCCGCCACGTGGACGAATTCCTGACTGTCAAACTGATCGGCGTTGACCGGCTGATGCTTCCTGTAGGCCGTCATGGCATTATCGATCAGGCTTTCCAACGGTTCCTGTACATAACGCTGAATGGTGCGCGAGGTATTGATCAGGATCAGCAACAGGAAAAACACCATCATGACGAATAGACCGCCCAGAACCATCAATGACTGATTTCGGTACCCTGTCACATCCAGCTCAATATCCACCGCACCCAGTACCGTGCCTTCCATTACTTCGTGACAGGACAGACAATTCAGCGACCCCGTAGGCGAGGCAACATAGGGAATAATGGCGCGGATTGTCGGCGTGGCGGAAAATTCATCGAGAATAAACATCGGCTGGCGGGTTTCGAAGACCTTCCTCGTGGCTTGATCCTGGGCCTTTTCCAACCCCGTGCCGGGACCAAACTGTGCCGTCACGTCAACGCCGCGAATGATATGCAGCCGGTTGATCTGGTGCAGCGCCATGATTTCACGCAGAAAATAATCACGCTTGTCCATGATGCCGCCCTTCATGTGCGCGGTCAGCCCCGCCCTGACCAGTTCGGCCACCGCCAGGGCATGATTTTCCACCGCACGGGTCGACAGATAACGAAAATTAATGCCTGTCACCAGCAGCAAAATGGTGACCAGCACCAATAGAAAGGTGATCAGATTTCTGACCGTGAGGCTCTTGATGCTGGGTTTCATGGGATCGGGATACTTCGCTGCTTAACCAGGCAATGCAGGGGAAGGGCTATTCGCCTCTAGTTAGTGTAGTGCCCAGGATAAAACACGTACTCAGAGCGCGGACACTCAATCCGACTTTGCCGGCTTCTTCCTGGCCCGTGGATGGGCCTGATCGTAAACCTGCGCCAGATGCTGAAAGTCGAGGTGCGTGTACACCTGCGTGGTACTGATATCGGCATGCCCCAGCAATTCCTGTACCGCGCGTAGATCACCACTGGACTCCAGCAGATGACTGGCGAAGGCGTGGCGCAGTTTGTGCGGGTGCACATGGCTGTCGATTCCCTGCTGCCGGCCCCATTTTGCGAGCCGCGCCTGCACCGCACGCGGCGTGAGCCGGGTGCCGCGCTTGCTGACAAACAGCGCCGGCTCGCCGGCCCCAGCCAGCTCGCCACGCACCGCCTGCCAGCGCCGCAGGGCAGCAACGGCATGACGCCCCACCGGCAGATCGCGCTGCCTGTTGCCCTTGCCGGTGACGCGCAGCGCCCCGGCGCGCAGATCCACCTGTCCCATGTCCAGGGATACCAGCTCAGACAGGCGCAGGCCGGAGGAATACAGCAGCTCCATCAGCGCCAGATCCCGCAGCGCCAACGGGTCACTGGCATCGATGGCCAGCAGGCGGGCCATCTGATCCGTATCCAGCGGCTCCGGCAGCTTGCGCGGTGACTTGGGTGCACTAACGCCAGTGACGGGATTCTGTGTAACGAGCCCCTCGCGGGCGAGATAGTGAAAAAAGCTGCGCGCGGCGGACAACAGCCGCGCCACACTGCGGCCACCAAGGCCCCGGCGGTGGGCCTGGGCGGAAAACTGCCGCATCTGCTGGGTGGTCAATGCCGCCCAATGCTCGACGTCCTCGGCCTCGCAGAAGCTCAGCAGACGGCCGAGGTCACGCCGATAACTATCGACGGTACGCGGGGAATACCGGCGCTGGGACAGCAGGTGGTCGAGATAACGATCCAGCCATTGCTGTTCGGTGTCACGCATCGACCGCAGCCGGGCCCTGGCGGGCTAGCCGGTTTCCAGCCTGAGATGACCGGCCAGGGCAGCGGCAATCACCTGCGCCATGCGCGTCAGGAAAGAGATATCGCTGCCAGGGGTGAAGCGGTTGGTGTCGCCACTGCCGATGGCCAGCAGGCCAACACACCCTTCCTTGCCCAGTGGCAGCACCACGCCGGAGCCGACGGCATCGGCCCGTTCGCCAAACAATATCTCCCGCTGCTCCTCCTTGAGACGACCACAGAAGGGCCTGCCGGTACTGAGCATGTGCTGGAAGGAGCCACGGAAGGTATCGGTATCGCGCACGAATTCGGCATGAGAGGCCAGATGCTCATCCCGTGGTGGCGCCAACAAGTGCAGAGTCGCCACATCGGCCGAATAGTCGCGGCGCAGGCGGCTGACGAGCAGGGTCATCAGCCCCTCCAGGCCCTGGCACTCCATCAGCAGCAGGGTCAGCTGATGCAGCTGGGTATTGAGGCGGTCATTCTCGCGCGCCACCTGCAGCAACTCTTCCAGCTGTGTCTTCTGCGTCTCATGCTGGGTGCGCAGCATGGCCACCTGCCGCTCCACCAGCGAAATGGCACCCCCGGACTCGTGGGGCAGATACAGATCCGGCAGCAGCCAGAGATTGTGCGCAAAGAAGTCGCGATGGTCGCGGAGATACTCCGCCACGGCCTGCTCGTCGATGTCCTGGGTGTCGCTCGTCATAACGTGATACTGCCCTCGAATACGGTTTCCGCGGGGCCGGTCATGAAGACCGGCGCATCGCCTCCGGCCCATCGTATCAGAAGTCGCCCACCCAGCAGGTCAACGGCCACTTCGTCATCCACCAGCCCCCACAGATGCGCCACCACAGCCGCAGCGCAGGCGCCGGTGCCGCAGGCCTGGGTCTCGCCGGTGCCGCGCTCGAACACCCGCAGGCGGATCTGCCGGCGTGAAACAGGCTGCATAAATCCCACATTGGCGCGCTCAGGAAAGCGGGGATGGCCTTCGACACGAGGCCCCCACTCGGCCACCGCAGCCGTGTCCACGTCATCGACCCGAATCACCGCATGGGGATTTCCCATGGATACGGCGCCAATTTCCAACATGGTTTCATCCAGCGCCAGCGCATAACGCGCGGCCTGCATCTCGGCCTCGAAGGGAATATCGGCCGGCCCAAAACGGGGCGCGCCCATATTGACGGTCACCTGACCATCCTCCTCTATACGCAGCTGGATGCCACCGGAAGAGGTCTCCACGGTAATCTCACGCTTATCCGTTAAGCCATGATCCACCACAAAACGCGCAAAACAGCGCGCACCATTGCCACACTGCCCCACTTCACTGCCATCTGCATTGAAAATGCGGTAGCGAAAGTCCACATCTGGTGTTCCCGGCCGTTCCACCAGCAATAGCTGATCACAGCCCACACCACGGTGGCGATCGGCAATGAAACGCACCTGTTCGGAGCTCAGATCGATGGCCTGACTGATAGCGTCAATGACCACAAAATCATTACCCAGGCCGTGCATCTTGGTAAAGGTTATCTGCATTGAGGCATGGTTACAGACTGCCGGGCCGGATTCAACCGCCCCAAGGGTAGAGAGCCGATTGATCGCCAACACTGGTTATGCCGCTGGAAACGGATTGATTCATCCCGGCGCACCCCTAGCCACCTTCCTTGATCTATATCAAATCCACAGTCACTACGAATGGTAGCCTTTTCAGGCCACATCTCCAGCCATTCCAGAGCGGCCCGCCCCATGCCCCACGACAGACCAGACTGCCTCGGAGACTATGACTTCGAGCGAATCGCATTTTATGCAAAAAAGCGCTTCATCGACGGTTGCTCTACCGTTGCCCTGATTGCCCAGGCAAAGACCGAGCGCGCAAAGGAGGAGATCGCCCTGGTCTCCATGCTGGATATCAAGGACGAGGACATCCGCGACATCGAACTCAGCTGCCGCTACGCCGGTGAATGCAAGATCATGGACTGCCGGGAAAGGCTCAGAAAAATGATTAAGGAAAAACTCTCGGATTCCACCAAGAAGAACTCCGCCTGACCGGCCACTGGGAATCTCCACATGTCACCTGGGTGTCAGTAGCGATACGGAGCAAGCGGTTGCTAAACTCGGATCTCTCATACCACAGGAAGTGGACACAATGCCCGGCCAATACTTCAATCAGGACACACTGGATTTTCTCAGCCAACTGTCCGCCAACAACAACCGCGACTGGTTCAATGACAACAAGCCGCGCTACGAACAACTCGTTCGCACACCGGCACTGAGATTCATTGAAGACATCGCACCCGCACTGCAGCTGATCTCACCACGCTTTCGCGCCACCCCAAAAAAGGTCGGCGGCTCACTGATGCGCATCTACCGTGACACCCGTTTCGGCAAAGACAAAACACCCTACAAAACCAATATCGGCATCCAGTTTCGCCACGATGCAGGCAAGGACGTCCACGCACCGGGCTACTACCTGCACATCGAGCCCGGCAGCTATTATTTTGGCGTTGGTATCTGGCGACCGGATCCCATGACACTGGGGAAAATCCGTGACGCCATTGATGAAAAGGCGGATCAGTGGCTAACCGCACGCAACGATACCGGCTTCAGCCACACCTACAGCCTGGGTGGCGAGTCGCTGAAAAATGCACCCCGCGGCTTCTCCAGGGATCACCCGTTAGTGGAAGACCTGAAGCGCAAGGATTTTATCGGTGTGTGCGAACTGAATAAGAAGGCCGTACTGTCAGCGGATTTATTACGCACCACTGTTGGGCATTTTGAACGGGCTTCACCGTTCATGCGCTTTCTGTGCAATGCAATAGAAGTGGGATTTGACTGACGCCCCATCTATGGCCGTTATTCGATTTTGCCCCGTATCCGCTGCTTGAACTCAATGACCCGCGGATCATCCCTTTTGATTTTCACGACCCTCGCTTCACCGGTATCCACACCAACATAGGGTGCTGACGCCTCCGCCAAAACAGGCATCAGTGCACGCAGGTCACTAGAGGCTTCGATTGATGTAATGCTGGTTTTCCACAGGGTTTGCATGTCTTCAGGCTTGAGGCCGGCCTGGTAGCGCTTTGCCTCAAGCAAGACATAGTGGGTAAAAACCGTGTAGCGGTTGGTGTTCGTAGAGAAGCCCAGGAGACGCTGGCGGGCAGGGGTCGTGATGGTGCTTGTTGTCTTCGACGTTGTTTTGCCTTTTTCATCCTTCTTGACCTCCGTGTAGACAATCGTGTCGCCTCCCACCCAGTCATAAATCGGCGTCGTGGTGGTGTATTGCATCGTACGTCCGGGGCTCACACCATAGCTAAAATAAATGGCGATGGGTGCATCCCTGTCGGTAGTTTGCTGATAGCCGTGAGCCTTCAGAATAGACTGAAAATACTGGCTAAATTCACGAAAATAGAGATCATCCGGGGATATTTCCCGCATTCCGCTATGCCACGAGAAAACCCTGCTGGAGATATCTTTTTGGCCAACAATTGAATCAATCGTGACCTTGACACTTTGGGTGCCACAGGCCGTCAGCCCAGCAATGGCCAGCAATGCAGCACCAACGGCGGTATATGTTTTCATAGACGTAACCCTGTACGGGATTATTGAGGTAGGGCGATGAAGCGCCCCTAAAGGACTTGTGATTAAGTATAGACAAATATGCGGCCAGGGAATCTCAAGCGTGGCAGCGTATCCGACAGCCCGCTTGGCATAGTCATCCTTCACGGCGTTTCTGAATCACATGTGATTCAGAAAATCCTGACATTCCAGGGAACATTGTTACGGAAGAATAAGGGATAAACCAGAGTGGCACTAAGTTAAGGATGTTTGGCACGACCTACCGGGGCCAATAAGAAATCGATTGTGTATAAGACAATCCCCCACAGGTTGAGTAAAGCAGGGCAAGAAGCCCAATGGGATGCATGGAAACGTTAACGATACTGACCGAGAGCATTTACGCATTCACTTGCCGATAGCGAAAGCAGTCCGTGGTGTGGTCGTTGACCATTCCCAGTGACTGCATATAAGCATAACAAATGGTGGAGCCGACAAACTTGAAGCCGCGCTTTTTCAGATCCTTGCTCATGGCATCTGACTCCGGCGTAGAGCTGGGCACATCGCTCAAACTCTGCCAAGTATTGATGATGGGTTTGCCATCAACGAATTGCCACAGGTAGTCACTAAAGCTGCCGTACTCATTTTGCACATCGAGAAAGAGTTGTGCATTGGTGACAGCGGTGTTGACCTTGAGGCGATTGCGCACGATGCCGGAATCATCCAGCAGGCTGGCTATTTTCTTTGGCTTGTAGCGGGCGATTTTTTCGGCATCAAAGCCATCGAAGGCGCGGCGGTAATTTTCCCGCTTGCGCAAAATAGTGATCCAGCTCAGCCCGGCTTGCGCACCTTCGAGCAAGAGCATTTCGAACAGTCGCCGGTCATCATATTCCGGCACGCCCCACTCTTCGTCGTGGTAGGTGATGTACAGCGGGTCATCGGTGGGCACCCAGGCACAGCGGCATTGGCTAGTCATGGCAGTTTCTTTCCTTGTTGATCAGGTCTTGGAGGGTGCGCCCTTCAATGTGCGGGAAGGTGTCGTCGCACAGACTTAGTTCATTCACCCGGTCGAGGCGGAAGTTACGAAAGGCGCGGCGCAGTTCGCACCATGCGCCGAGGGTCCACACGGAGCCCCAGAAGAACAGACCCAGCGGCCACACGGTGCGCTGGCTGGTGGCTCCATCTGCGCGGGTGTAGCAGAAACGCACCCGGTGACAGCTGTCGATGGCGCCGCGCAGGTTGGCCATGCAGGCAGCGGTCTCGGCGGGTATCCGCGTCAGCGGGGAAAACAGGCGGGTCTGGTCAAGGCGTTGTTTGAGCCCGTCGGGGAGAACGGTTTCGATCTTGCTCAGCACCGAATTGGCGGCGCGGGCCAGCTCCGGGTCAGCCCAGCTGTCGACGATGCGCGCGCCCAGGGTGAGGGCGGTGATCTCGGCCTCGGTGAACATCAGCGGCGGCAGGTCGAAGCCACGCCGCAGGGCGTAGCCGATGCCGGCCTCGCCATCGATGGGCACGCCGGAGGCCATCAGGTCGCGGATGTCGCGGTAGACGGTGCGTTCGGAAACCTCCAGTTCCTCCGCCAGCCGGCGCGCGGTGGTAACGCGACGGGTGCGCAGAAACTGGATGATCTGGAACAGGCGGTCGGCGCGGCGCACGCGATTCCCCCGAACGCCGCTCAGGCCTCCGGCGCGTGGCAGACGGCTTCGATATTGTGGCCATCCAGATCGATCACGAAGGCCCCGTAGTAGGTCGGGTGGTATTCCTCGCGGAGGCCGGGAGCGCCGTTGTCACGACCACCGGCGGCGATGGCCGCATCATAAAACTCCCGCACCTGCTGGCGATTTTCGGCACTAAAGGCAATGTGCATGGGACTCTGCGCCGGGCCACCCTCGCCAAACCAGAACTCAGGCTTTCCCTCGCGACCGAAACCAGCCCAGCCTTCGGCTTCCATAATTTTCCCGATACCCAACGGGGCCAGCGCCGCGGCATAAAATGCCTGACTTTTTTTACCGTCGGAAACCGCCAATCCAATGTGGTCGATGATCATTGTGCTCTCCTTTTCATTTAGTCATTTGCCTATTTGGCCACTTGCTCATGCGCCGAGGCGCGCCTACTGACTCCCTGCTTCTTCCGTCAATGCCAGGATATAGCCATTGCAATCGCGCAGATATAACTCACGCCGGCCATAGAAGGTGGTCTGTGGGGGCTTGATGATGTCGGCCTTGTCCCGCAGAGATTCGTACAGTGCATCGACACCCTCCAGTTCGATATAGAGGGTCAGGGAGGCACCGATCTCGCAACCGGCCAGTGCCGGCATTTCCTCGACCAGGCTGTTGCGCTGCTGAAACATGAAGGCCACCTGGTCGCACTGCACCATGGCCCAGTCGAGGGGTTTGTCACCAGCGGCCGGAAGCC
This sequence comes from uncultured Ectothiorhodospiraceae bacterium, assembly GCA_964614545.1. Classification (GTDB taxonomy): domain Bacteria; phylum Pseudomonadota; class Gammaproteobacteria; order SZUA-152; family SZUA-152; genus DRQN01. The sequence goes on along the minus strand of CAZTPE010000012.1, from coordinate 15,331 downwards.
CTTCGACCGGCCCCTCGTCGCGCATGGCCATGAGGAGTTCGAAGCCCAGCAGGTCACGGTAAAAGACCACACTTTGTGCAACGTCTTCCACCATCAGGTTGGGAGTGAGTTTTTTGAAGGTCATGGCGTGCTCTCCTTGGCCGTTGTTTGAGTGAGCCTGCAGTCTAGCGCAGGCCTCCTGACAGCATGGTGTCAGGAGTCTCCAGTCCTATCGCTGCCAGGTACCCGACTTGCCGCCACGCTTTTCCAACAGTCCGACATCACCGATAACCATGCCGCGGTCTACCGCTTTGCACATGTCATACACGGTGAGCAGAGCCACCTGCACGGCATTCAGGGCCTCCATCTCTACCCCGGTCTGGCCGGCGGTGTGCACAGTGGCGCGGCAGTGCACGGCGTCTTCGTCCGGCTCCGGAGTCAGGTCCACCGCCACCTTGGTGAGCATCAGCGGGTGACACAGGGGTACCAGATCGCTGGTCTTCTTCGCCCCCATGATGCCGGCAACGCGCGCGATGCCCAGCACATCACCCTTGCCGTGGCCACCCTCGATGATCAGCCGCAGGGTCTCCGGCTGCATGCGAATCCGACCCTCGGCCACCGCCATGCGCTGGGTGACGGCCTTTTCACCGACGTCGACCATGTGGGCCTCGCCTGCGCTGTTGAAATGGGTTAGCTTGCTCATTGAATCCACCCTGCTGAAAGATTAGTGCAGAAAAGTATACCGGGGGACGCCATGAGCATCACAGTGAAATTCTTCGCCAGCCTGCGTGAGACCGTAGGCATGGAAGACGCAACGCTTGATCCGGCCAGTGTGCAGACTGCGCAGCAGGCTTGGGCGGCCGCCAGCGACGGGCGTGAGATGCCGGCCAATACGCTGATCGCCGTCAACATGGAATACGCCGGCGCCGATGCGACCGTTACCGATGGCGACGAGGTGGCCTTTTTTCCACCGGTAACGGGCGGGGCAGGAGACGCGATTCGATGAGCATCAAACTGATGGGAGAGGAATTCGATCCCTGGGCGGAGCTACAACGACATCAGGCCGGCAACCCACAACTGGCCGGCAAGTATGGCGCCACGTCTATCTTTGTCGGCACCATGCGCGACTTCAACGACGGTACCGGGGTGGAGTGCATGGTACTGGAGCACTACCCGGCCATGACGCAGAAGCACCTGCAGGCCATCGCCAGCGAGGCCATGGCACGCTGGGACATCCTCGACACGCTGATCATCCACCGCTTTGGCGAGATCCACCCCGATGATCCCATTGTCCTGCTGGCGGTGTGGTCGGCCCACCGCAGCGAGTCCTTCCCCGCCTGCCGCTATCTCATCGAGGAGCTGAAATCGCGCGCGCCCTTCTGGAAGAAAGAGATCAACGGCGGGGACGCACGCTGGGTGGCGCACAATACGCCGGGCTGAATACCGGCGTTACAGATACTCCCGCAGCACCTCGGGCGGCTGCTGAACCAGATTCTTGTCGATCTGCCGGGACACCCTGGCCATCACCTCCTTACTCAGCTTGTCGCGCAGCAAGCCCAAAAACGCCGGCGGCGCCACCAACACCAGACGCTTCAGCTCGCCGGCATTGCGTGCCGCGTCCAGGCGCTCGGCCAGGCTTGCGGCAAAGCGGATATCCACCTGCTTGCGGGCACTCACCCGGTCATCGAATATATGCCGCCCCTGACCGACACTACCACCATCGCTGCCGGGACCGTCCGACACCAGGTCTCCTTCGTGCAGCCGCCCCTCGGGGTGATCGAAATCCTCTATTTCCACGAATGGCGCCGTACGTTTTTCCACCTCGTACAGCTTTGCACGACTGCTATCTGCCACCAAAAACCACGTATGCGACATAACTACTACCTCCTGTTCATTGGATGCCCAGCGGGAGATGTCCTCAGACCAAGTTTAGCAGGCCATTGAAAAAGTCTCAGACAAGCGCGAAACACAGCAGGTAAGTGCTAGATTTAACCTATGGATCCATTCGTTAATCTGGGCATTGCACTGGCCCTGGGGCTGATGATCGGCAGCGAGCGCGGCTGGCAGGAGCGCCGCGCGGAAGAAGGCAGCCGCATCGCCGGCATCCGCACCTTTGGCCTCATTGGCCTGCTGGGCGGACTGTGGGCACTGCTGGCGCAGGACATGGGGGAGACACTGCTGGGCTTCGCCTTCCTCGGCCTGACCATTGTGCTGGTCATCGCCTACCGGCAGGGGCAGCAAGAGGGTCATGATGTCGGCATTACCACCCTGATCGCCGCGCTGATTACCTTCGCCCTTGGCGCCTTTACCGTGCGTGGCTATGCCGCGCCCGCCGCCGCCGGCGCAGTCGCCACGACTGCACTACTGAGCCTCAAGCCCACCCTGCACCGCTGGCTAAGCAATCTTGAGGCAGAGGAATTCTACGCCGCACTGAAACTGTTACTGATCTCCGTGGTACTGCTTCCGGTGCTGCCGAACCAGGGCTATGGGCCATGGGGAGTGCTGAACCCCTACCACATCTGGTGGATGGTGGTGCTGATCGCCGGGCTGTCGTTCGCCGGTTACATCGCCATGAAGGCCATCGGTACCGAGCGAGGCATCCTGCTCACCGGCCTGCTCGGCGGGCTGGCCTCGTCCACCGCCACCACCCTCACCTTCGCCCGCCTGGCGCGCCGCATCCGCCTGGGACAGATACTGGCGGCCGGCACCCTGGTGGCCTCGGCCACCATGTTTCCCCGTGTGCTGGTAGAGGTCACAGTGATCAACCCGCAGCTGCTGCCGGCACTGATTCCGCCGCTGGGCCTGATGACCCTCATCAGCGTCGTCTACGGCCTGTGGTTGTGGCACCGCCACCGTGGCCAGCCGCACACCGGCAAGCTACCGCTGCACAATCCACTGGAACTGAAATCCGCACTGCAGTTCGGCCTGCTGCTGAGTGTCATCCTGGTGCTGGCCGAGGCCCTCCGCGCCTGGCAGGGGGATGCCGGCATCTACCTGCTGGCATTCGTCTCGGGCATCGGCGACGTGGACGCCATTACCCTGTCCATGGCACGCATGTCGACGCAGGACCTGCCGGCAGAGGTCGCCGAACGGGCCATCCTCATCGCCACCCTCACCAACACCCTGATGAAGGGCGTGCTGGTGATCACCATCGCCGGCGGGGAGATGGCGCGCAGCTTCCTGCCGGGGCTGGTGCTGGTGCTGGCGGTCGGGGGAGTATTCCTGCTGTTGTAACGGGATACGAAATGATAGGCCCGGCGAGGTGAATGGATCATACATCTATTTGTCGGAGCGGCCGGTCAACTCGCGACTTCGGCCTGTTGCTGCCGAGCAATCCCACGGCGCACCTCATCCATGTCCAGCCCTTTGATCTCTTCCAGCAGTTTCGCCAGCGCGCCCTCCGGCAACACACCGGGCTGAGCAAAGACCACGATCTGCTCGCGGAACACCATCAGAGTAGGGATGGAGCGAATCTGAAAGTGGGCCGCCACCTCCTGCTCTTCCTCGGTATTGATCTTGACGAAGGCGGCGGTGTCCTTGTGGGTCTCGGCCACAGCCTCGAAGATGGGCGTAAAGGATCGGCAGGGCCCACACCACGGCGCCCAGAAATCCACCACCACGATGTCGTTGTTGTCGATAATGTCGGCGAGGTTCTCTTTTGTTGCTTCTATGACCATGGCGCGGCCTCTATATTAGATATTAATGAATCACTAATATAGAGGCTTCATCGAAAATATCAAGGGTGCTTTGGGTCACGCCACCTTAGCCGTGGTCTACTTCTGTTTTTTCCACCTGCTGAACATCGCCCGCACACTCGCCAACACGATAAACAGTAACGCCAGCACGGGCAGCCAATCACCCGTTCGGGCATACAGCGTTGGCACCCTTTCCACCGGCAGTGTCGCCAACATAATGCGGTCATTAGCCTCGAAGTGGCTCAGGGCAGCGCGGCTACGGCCATAGGCGTCAAAGGCGCCACTGGTGGCCCAGCGCACCGGCCGCAACACGGAGAAGCCGCCCTCGATACCGCGGATACTGGCCATCTGGGTGTGATAGGGATCGATGCCCTGCCAGTCGCTGGAAGGCACCACCACCAGCCCGGCGCCGAGGCGGGCATGGCGCAGGCCCAGGGCAGGAAAATCATAGTCATAACAAATCGCGCCCGCGACGCGGCCATAGGGACGCTCCAGTACGCGCAGGGGTGCAGTGCCCTTTATCGAACCTTCACCTGGGACGGGATGGTGTTTGAAGTAGGTTTCGGCGATGCCGCCTTCGTTGGTGACCCAGACATATTTGTTCTCGAAGCTCGCCATGCCGTCCAGCGGCACGATGTAGGCCATGACGATGTCCACGCCGAGTTCCTGCGCCAGCTCGGTGCCACGCTGCAGAAAAGCCGCTTCATCGTCGGAAGTGACCACCGTGGCCCCTTCATTCCATACCACCAACCGCGCACCTCGCTGTGCCGCCAGCCGGGTGCGGGCAAAGAGTTCATCGGTGCCGGCCCGCAGGATTTCCGCAGATGGTATCCCCTCCGCACCCAGTGCCACATCACTCACAATGCCGGCCACCATGACCTGGGGGCCAAGCGAAGGCTGATGCAGGCGGTAGCTGCCCCAGGTGTGAGCAATCAACACCAGCAGAGCGATCGCCAGACCGCTGCGCCACCAGCGGATCGGCCGGGTATCCGCAATGACCACCGCCAGCCAGGCCGCGACCAGGGAAAGCAGCAGCGCCGGGCCGGCCAGACCCGCAAGGGCGGTGGTCTGCAACAGCGGCAGATTGTCGACCTGGGTATTGGCCAGCGCACCCCACGAGCCAAGCTCCGACCAGCGCCAACCCAGCCATTCGAGCGCTATCACCAGGGCCGGAAACAGAATCATTCCCCAGCCATCGCCCAGTCGCCGGCGCAACCACTCAAAACCACCGTAAGCGACCCAGCTTCCCAGCGCCAGGGGCACGGAAAACATCACCGCCATAGGCCAGGGTATGGGATCCGTGACGATTTTCAGGATTTGCAGAAAAACGCCCAGTTGCAAGGCAGCGAGCAGCCACAACTGCGCACGCCAGCCCTGTGCGGTACGCAAATAGAGCAGAAACGGCACCGGCATCACCCAGGCCAGCCAACTGATGTTCCAGCGCATACCCACCAGCGCGGTGAACGCGATACCCAGCAATAACCACTGACGGGGGGTCAGAAAATCCATCAACACCACGCGGCCCCGGTCGTCCCCGGGCAGTACACCGTTCAACGGGGGATTGCCTGTCGATTTCATCACGCTTCTCCTTGTGCATAACGGGCGCCAGCCCACACCAATGCCAGTTGCTGACGGTACAGGGGTGCAATTGCCGCGGGCTCGTGACGCCCCACACACAGCGGCACACCAAAAAAAACGGAAGACAGCGCCAACGTCAAGCCGGCGATATCGCTTGATGGCGGCAATTCCCCCTTGTCGATGGCCACTTGCAGAAAACGCGGCAGGATGGTCTCCAGCCCCTCGGAGGGCAGGGCCTCTACACCGACCAGATCGGGGAATCGCAGCAGGCGCTCCGCCACACTCACCCCGGGCAGGACCAGGTTTTTCGGCATGCGCGCCTGGTGGGCGATGATCTCAAGCATGATATCGATATTCCGCGCGGCGTCCTGGGCCGTACGCGCGAAGATTTCACCGATCGCCTCCAGGCCACTGCCCTGTACCTGTGCGGCCTGATTGGCATGCCAGGCCATTTCAATGGTCCACAGCTGAATGAAATAGGTCAGCAGGTCGGACTTGGCGGGGAAGTGCTTGAAAAAAGTCACCTCGCTGATCTCGACCTCGGCACACAGTTCCTTGACGGGGATCTGGTCGATGCCCCGCGGGCCGATGCGCGACAGCAGCGCATCCAGCAGGGCCAGACGGGTACGCGCCCGCTTACGTTCACGTAGGGGCAGATCCTCAAAACACAGACGGGGCTCGCTGGACATGCAAAAAGGTTAGTCTTACAAATAAATTAAGTCAACTTAATTTTTCTGCGCGGAGCGCGTGTCTCTGAGGAATGACAACCTGCTGGCGGCAGAATCTGATGGCTGGCGGTGTTGTCTCACCGCGGGAACGGCTCAGGTATGCGCGGTGACGTGCGGCATGTTGTAGGCCATGCCGGGGTCGACGGGAACGGGGAGGATTTCGAAATCAAGTTTGGCAAGGTCGCCCATCACATAGGTGGGCGGCGCGCCGATGCCGGCCACGGTGCCGGGATTGACGAACACGGTGGAACCGCCGGTGATGGTGTCGATGCTGTCGATCTCGGCACGGTGGTCGTGGCCGCAGCAGACCAGATCCCAGTCGCCGGTGACGCCCATGGCACGGGCATAGTGAGGGTAGTGGACGATGAAGATGCGCTTTCCGGCCAGCTCGATGCCAAGGTCCTGTCCGTGGTAGTTGATCACCGTGTCCGGCTCCTGGGCAAGCAGCCCCATGTTGTACAGGTCGCCGGTATTGTTGCCGTGGATGACGTGCACCGGCAGACCATATTTCTGCAACACGCGCAGGGTGGTGGGCGCCACCACATCGCCACAGTGCAGCACCGCCTCGGCACCGCGTTTTTTGGCGTCCCTGACGGCGATCTCCAGCAGGCGCCGGTTATCGTGGCTGTCGGAAACGATACAGACTTTCATGCGGGTGCTCTTTCGGGGTTTTGGCTTTGCAACGAATGGAGGCTGGCGACGGGCAACTTGTTCCCGCCGCCGGCTGAGATCGCCTCAGAAACAGGGCTTCTCGGGGGCAGACTTGAAACGCCCCACGGAAGCAAGGATTTCGGCCTTGGCCTCGTCAGTGCCGACCCAGCCGTCGATCTTCACCCACTTGTTGCTCTCCAGATCTTTGTAGTGCCCGAAGAAGTGGGCGATCTGCTCCAGCAACAGAGGCGACAGGTCTTCCAGCTTTTCCACACCACGGTACTGCACGGCCAGCTTGTCCACTGGCACGGCGAGGATCTTGGCGTCGATGCCGGACTCGTCGGTCATCTTCAGCATGCCCACCGGGCGGCAGCGAATCACCGAACCGCTGATCAGCGGCGTGGGAGTGACCACCAGTACGTCCACCGGGTCGCCATCTTCGGACAGGGTGTGGGGCACGTAGCCATAGTTGCAGGGATAGAACATGGCGGTATTCATGAAACGATCCACGAACATGGCGCCGGTTTCCTTGTCGACTTCGTATTTTACCGGGTCACTGTGGGACGGAATTTCAATGATGACATTAATGTCGTTGGGTACATCTTTGCCGGAACTGACTCGGTCAAGGTTCATCCTTTTCTTTCTCCTGAAATAGCAATATTGAAAAATAAAATCGAACAAAAAAAGGCCGACGGGTCGGCCTTTTCCAGAATAGCGGATCGAAACCAAACTTGGCTGTCGGTACAGACGCTGCGCAATGCTGGCCTGCTTCATCCATGAAGCGGGGGTTCCTTCGCCCAACAAAAGAACTTATAGCGGCATACCGAGATTAATTCCACCACTGGTTGTGGCCGTATTGTAGCGCAGATAAGATAGCCAAGGAACAATACAGCCCACACAGAAATAAGGGACTTCAGCAGCCGACAATACAGATTACAGAGGCAAGTCAGGGTACCCGCCCAGCGAATCACCAACCAATAGACGGGGAGAAGTAGCGCTCATGAGCACCACACTTGTACCACCGATTTTGGGAGCCTTCGGGCTGTTTATCGCTTTTATCATCTATGGCGTCGTCAAGCGACGACCGGCGGGGGAAGACAAGGTCGTCGAGATTGGTGAGGCCATCCACCTGGGTGCGATGGTTTTTATTCGTCGTGAGTACACCCTGCTGGGAATGTTCGTCGCGGTGATTCTGGTCTTGCTGCTGCTCTCCCTTGGCATGGGTACGGCTATCGCCTTTATCGTCGGCGCGGCGACCTCGGCCGCCGCGGGCTACATCGGCATGTATACCGCCACCCAGGCCAACACACGTACCACCACGGCGGCACATACGGAAGGCGCCGCCAGCGCATTAACCGTGGCCTTCTTTGGCGGCTCGATTATGGGCCTGACCGTGGCCTCAATGGGCCTGCTGGGTCTCGGCACCCTGTATCTGTTCTACGGTGGCGATCCGGAAACGGCGCACGCCATTCACGGCTTCGGCATGGGCGCCTCCAGTGTCGCACTGTTTTCGCGCGTGGGCGGAGGCATCTTTACCAAGAGCGCCGATGTAGGCGCGGATCTGGTCGGCAAGATCGAGGCCGGCATCCCCGAGGACGACCCGCGCAACCCAGGCGTTATCGCCGACAATGTGGGCGACAACGTGGGCGACGTAGCCGGCATGGGCTCGGATATCTTTGAGTCCTACTGCGGCGCCATGATTGCCACCATCGCCATGGCCTCCACCATGGCGGTAAACATCATTGACCCGCTGGGCGAACGCCAGGCGCTGATGTTTCTGCCTCTGGCGCTGTCTTCGGCAGGCCTGATCTGCTCGATTATCGGCATCTTTCTGGTCAAGAGTTTTTCCGCCAAATCACCGGAGGTGGCACTGCGTATCGGCACCATGGGTGCAGCGATACTATTTATGATCATCGCCTATTTTGTGATTACGGCATCCGGCATCAGCACCCGTGTCTGGGGTGCGGTGCTGGTGGGTGCCTTGGGCGGTATCATTATTGGCCTGGTCACCGAGTACTACACGGCCGGAGCCCCAGTGCGGCATATTGCCAAGTCCGGTGAGACCGGGCCCGCCACGGTGATGATCACCGGCCTCTCGGTGGGCATGCAGTCGGTGACGGTACCACTGATTACCATCGCCGCCATTATCCTCATTTCCACCGAGCTGGTTGGCATGTACGGCGTCGGCATCGCTGCCGTGGGCATGCTGGCCACGGTGGGCATCACCATGGCCATCGACGCCTACGGCCCGGTGGCGGACAATGCCGGCGGCATCGCCGAGATGGCCGGCCTCGGCGAGGAGACACGCAAGATCACCGACTCGCTGGACGAGCTGGGCAACACCACCGCCGCCATCGGCAAAGGCTTCGCCATCGGCGCCGCGGCACTGGCGGCGCTGGCGATCATTGCCGCCTTCGTCGAGGTCGTCTCGTCGCACAATCCGAACTTCGACCTGAGCATGAACAATCCCACGGTGCTGGCCGGCATGTTCCTCGGTGGCATCTTCCCCTTCCTGGTCAGCTCACTGACCATGACCGCGGTGGGCGACGCAGCCTTCGAGATGATCAAGGAAATCCGCCGCCAGTTCCGCGAAATCCCCGGCCTGCTGGAGGGCACCGGCAAGCCGGACACCGCCCGCTGCGTGGACATCGCCACCACTGCGGCACTGAAGAAAATGATACTGCCCGGCGTGCTGGCGGTGGCCGCACCGCCGGTGGTGGGCTTCACCCTGGGCGCCGAGGCACTGGGAGGCATGCTGGGCGGCGCATTGCTGGCCGGTGTGTTGATGGCGCTGATGATGGCCAACGCCGGCGGCGCCTGGGACAACGCCAAGAAATTTGTCGAAAAAGGCAACCTCGGCGGCAAGGGATCGGACGTGCACAAGGCCTGCGTGGTGGGCGACACCGTCGGTGATCCCTTCAAGGATACCTCGGGCCCGTCGATGAACATCCTCATCAACGTACTGGCCATCGTGTCGCTGGTAATCGCACCACTGCTGTAAAAACAAGGCAACAAAAGCGGCGCAGTCGGCATGACTGCGCCGCTTTTTTATGGCGGGTGTTTTCTGTCTTATTTGATCTTGAAGGATTTCTCCAGTTTCTTTTTCACCGCCACATTCTTCAGCGTCACATACTGCGGCAGACCATTTTTGAAAGGCGGATAATCTTCACCCTGAATCAACGGCTGCAAATAGGTCCGACAGCGCTGGGTAATGTGAAAACCGTCCTTGCTGATGTAATTCTTCGGCATCATCTTTTCCACATTCGCCACCTTGGCCAGCCTCGCTTCGGTAATCTTCCAGCGGTAAGGTTTGTTGGAGGTACGCTTGATCGCCGGCATCACAGAATTCTTTCCCGCCAGCGCCATCTCCACCGCCGCCTTGCCGACGGCGTAGGCCTGCTCCACATCGGTCTTCGAGGCAATATGCCGCGCCGCACGCTGCAGATAGTCCGCCACCGCCCAGTGGTACTTGTAACCCAGCTTTTTCTGAATCATCTGCGCCACCACCGGCGCCACACCGCCCAACTGGGCATGCCCAAAGGCATCCCGGGTACCGGCCTCGGCGAGGAACTGGCCCTTGTTGTTACGTACCCCCTCGGACACCACGATAGCGCAGTAACCATATTTGTTGACCGACTCTTTTACTCGGACAAGGAATTTACGCTCGTTGAACACAACTTCCGGGAACAGAATAATGTGCGGGGCATCGCCCTCGTTCTCTGCCGCCAGGCCACCCGCCGCAGCGATCCAGCCGGCATGCCGGCCCATCACTTCCATGACAAAAATCTTCGTCGAGGTCTTGGCCATGGAGGCGACATCGAAGGCCGCCTCGCGAATCGACACCGCCACATATTTCGCCACCGAGCCAAAACCAGGACAATTATCGGTAATGGGCAGATCATTATCGACCGTCTTGGGAATGTGAATGGCCTGAATGGGATAACCCAGCGTTTTGGAAAGTTGTGAAATCTTCAGGCAGGTGTCGGCGGAATCACCACCACCGTTATAAAAAAAATAACCGATATTGTGCGCCTCGAACACCTCGATGAGCCGCTCATACTCGGCGCGATTTTCCTCCAGCCCCTTCAGCTTGTAGCGGCAGGAACCAAAGGCCCCGGATGGCGTATGGCGCAAGGCGGCAATCGAGCGCGCCGGCTCCTTGCTGGTATCGATAAGATCCTCGGTCAACGCGCCAATAATGCCGTTACGGCCCGCATAAACCTTGCCTATCCTGTCCTTGTTGTTGCGTGCGGTCTCGATAACACCGCAGGCACTGGCATTAATCACCGCAGTCACACCGCCCGACTGCGCATAAAAGGCATTCTTTTTCGCCGTTGTTTTCACTCTCGTTTTCGCCATGGCAAACTCCCTACCGTTCAAATAATTCGGATGTGTTTGTACCGCTACCCCGCAAAGAAAAAACGACAGCGGTCGCGCCATCACTCTTTCCAGGAAGAGTAATACCTAGGTAATAACACAACCGCGGGGAGCTATTCAGCAAATCCACGCAAAAAATGACAAAATGATTTTCTATGCCGATAGAATGCTCTTCACATTAATTATGCGGAAGGTATGCGAAAAAAACAGCAAAAATGTGGCAAACGACCCTCCCCTCTCATTGACTTGCGCACGCTGAAAAGGGTAGCTTTACAGCGATAACAGTAAACAGCATGCATTAGCGACGCTTGTTTATTCGCATGACGAAGGGAGGCAGTCGATATGAGGATTGTCCTGATTGGTGCGCCAGGATCTGGCAAGGGCACCCAGGCCAAGAAACTGGTCAGCCGCTATAGCGTACCGCAGATTTCCACTGGCGACCTGTTGCGCGCCGCCGTCGCCGCGGAAACACCACTTGGCCTGCAGGCCAAGGCCGCCATGGATGCCGGACAACTGGTCTCGGATCAGATCGTACTCGACATGATCGAAGAACGCATGGCTGAGCCCGACACGAAAAAAGGCTTCATCCTCGATGGCTTCCCACGCAACATCCCCCAGGCCCAGGCCCTCGACACCATGCTGATTAAGCTGGGTCGTCCGCTGGAAGCCGCGATCCTCATCGACGTGGACTTCGACCTGCTCATTCAACGCATTGCCGGCCGCCGCACCTGCAGCAGTTGCGGACAGATGTACAATATCTACACCTCCCCACCGAAAATGGATGGCCTGTGTGATGTCTGTGGCGGCAAACTGCACCACAGAGCCGACGACAACGAAGACACCATCACCAATCGCCTACGCGTTTACGAGGCGCAGACCGCGCCACTGATCAACTATTACAAGGCACAGGGCAAGCAATATATCGTCGATGGAGCTGGCGACATCGATGAAATCTTTCAGCGCCTGTGCAACATCATCGATGCGCTACCCGCCCACGAAAGCCTGGAATCCGCTAGTAAAGCCGCCAAATTTGAACAAACCATTCAAGAAATGGTGGAAAAGGTCGAGACCAAGCTCACCCCCGACACTCAAGCAACTCCAGTCGCCAACAAGGAAACCAGAACCATGACGGCAAAGAAGAAAGCAACGAGAAAAAAGGCGACTGCCAAGAAATCGGTCGCAAAGAAAAAGATCACCAAGAAGGCCGCTGTAAAAAAGAAAGCGGCGAAGAAAAAGGTCGTAAAAAAGAGGGTCGCGGTCAAAAAAGCCGCTACCAAGAAGAAGAAAGCCGTCAAGAAGAAAGCTGCGGTAAAGAAAAAGGTCGTGAAAAAGAAGGCTGCCACAAAGAAGAAGGTGGCCAAAAAGAAGGCTGCCACAAAGAAAAAAGCCGCCACTAAAAAGACCGCCAAAAAGAAGGTTGCCGCCAAGAAGGCATCGCCAAAGAAGAAACCTGTAAAGAAAAAGGCTGCCGGAAAGGCCCCCACGAAGAAGACCCCGACCAAAAAGAAGGGGGTAAAAAAGAAGGCCGCAGCCAGAAAGAAACGCTGACATAATGAGCCGCCCCCGGCTTGTTTCCTGCTGGGGCCAGCCTTACAATCGGGCGCACAAGGTGACTTGTGCGCCCGAGCTGTTTCCGGCCGCCAGATTCCAACCCCCCAGCCTCCAGAACTAGGGGGTGTTAACACCCCCTAGGAGCAACACAGTGCCCAATCTCGATTCCGGCCACGGCCACTTTTCCGCGGTACGCATGCGCCGCATGCGCCGCGACGACTTCAGCCGCCGGCTGATGCGCGAGTCCACCCTCAGCGTCGACGACCTCATCTACCCCATGTTCATCCTCGAAGGCGAGGGCCAGCGCGAGGCCATCCCCTCCATGCCGGGCGTAGAGCGGGTCAGCATTGACCTGCTGTTGAAAGAGGCCGAAGAACTGGTACAGCTGGGCGTACCCGCCGTGGCGTTGTTTCCGGTCACGCCCGAATCGGTAAAGACCGAAGACGCCCGCGAGGCCTTCAACCCGGACGGCCTGGCGCAGCGCGCCGTACGCGCCCTCAAGGCCGCGCACCCGGCACTGGGCGTGATTACCGATGTCGCCCTCGACCCCTTCACCACCCACGGCCAGGACGGTCTGCTCGATGAAGCCGGCTACGTGATGAACGACGAAACCGTGGCGGTGCTGGTCAAGCAGGCCCTCTCCCACGCCGAGGCCGGCGCCGACGTGGTGGCCCCCTCGGACATGATGGACGGCCGCATCGGCGCCATCCGCGAGGCACTGGAGGCCGCCGGTCATATCCACACCCGCATCCTCGCTTATTCCGCCAAGTACGCCTCCAGCTTCTACGGCCCCTTCCGCGACGCGGTGGGCTCCGCCGCCAACTTGGGCGCAGGCAACAAGTACACCTACCAGATGGACCCGGCCAACTCGGACGAGGCCCTGAAGGAAGTGGCACTGGACCTCAAAGAGGGCGCGGATATGGTGATGGTCAAGCCGGGCATGCCCTATCTGGATATCGTGCGCCGCGTCAAGGATCAGTTCGGCGTGCCCACCTACGCCTATCAGGTCAGTGGCGAATACGCCATGCTGATGGCCGCCAGCCAGAACGGCTGGCTGAACGAAAAGGCCGTGATCATGGAATCCCTGCTCAGCTTCAAGCGCGCCGGGGCCGACGGCATCCTCACCTATTTCGCCAAGCGCGTTGCACAGTGGCTGAAAGAAGACTAGCTTCGCGCCTCATTACCAAGGAGCCATCGTGCCCAAATCTACTATTTCCAGCCTGTTCGGCGCCTCGCCCGTCAAGCCATTACAGGAGCAGATGCAGGCGGTACAGGCCTGCGTTCAGGAGCTGATCCCCTTCCTTGACGCCGTACTGGCGAACGACTGGGACGAGGCGCGCCGCCAGCAGGCCGAGATTTCCCGCCTGGAAAACGAGGCCGACGTGCTCAAGCGCGAACTGCGCCTGAATCTGCCCAACAGCCTGTTCATGGCCGTACCGCGCCGCGACCTGCTGGAAGTGCTGACCATGCAGGACAAGATCGCCAACAAGGCCAAGGACATCGCCGGCCTGATCACCGGACGCGAAATGCACTTCCCCGAGGCCATCGCACCCACCATCAAGGCCTATGTGCAGCGCTCCATCGATGCCTCTGCGCAGGCGCAGACGGCATCGATGAGCTGGATGAACTGGTCGAAACCGGCTTTCGCGGCAACGAGGTAAAGCTGGTGACCTCCATCATCAAGACCCTGGATGAGATTGAGGGCGATTCCGACCGCATGCAGGTGGAAATCCGCGCCCGGCTGTTTGCCGTGGAAAAGGATCTGCCACCGGTGGAGGTCATCTTCCTCTACCGCATCATCGACTGGATCGGAGATCTGGGTGATCTGGCGCAGCGCGTCGGTAGCCGCCTCGAATTAATGCTGGCCAAGTAGGCCAGCCCCCCTCTTTTACCGTCAAACGGGAGCCTTTGCCGTGGAATATGGCCTGATTTTCATCATCCTTGCCTGCCTGTTCGGTTTCTTCATGGCCTGGGGCGTGGGCGCCAATGACGTCGCCAATGCCATGGGCACCTCGGTGGGCTCCAAGGCCATCACCGTCAAGCAGGCGATCATTATCGCCACTATCTTCGAGTTTGCCGGCGCCTTCCTCGCCGGTGGCCAGGTGACCGCCACCATCCGCAAGGGCATCCTCGATGCCGATGTCGTCTCTGGTACGCCGGAGCTGCTGGTCTACGGCATGCTCGCCTCGCTGCTGGCGGCGGGCATCTGGCTGATGGTCGCCAGCCGCTTCGGCTGGCCCGTGTCCACCACCCATTCCATTATCGGTGCTATCGTCGGTTTCGCCGCCGTGGGCATCGGCATGGACGTGGTGCAGTGGGGCAAGGTGGGCTCCATCGCCATGAGCTGGGTGGTGTCTCCCCTGCTGGCCGGCTCCATCGCCTTCGCCCTGTTCATCAGCGTGCAGAAGCTCATTCTCGGCACCGAAGACCCGCTCGGCAACGCCAAGCGCTATGTGCCGGTCTACATCTTTTTCGTCGGCTTCATCATCGCCCTGGTGAGCATATTCAAGGGACTGAAACATGTGGGGCTGGAACTAAGCACGACAGAGTCCTACAGCGTCGCGGTCTTGGTAGGCGCCATCACAGCGGCCATTGGCATAGTGATGATTGGACGCCTGAAGTTTGATCCCAAGGCTGATCGTGACTTCCACTTCACCAATGTGGAAAAGATCTTCGCCGTACTGATGATGATCACCGCCTGCGCCATGGCCTTCGCTCACGGCTCCAACGACGTCGCCAACGCCATCGGCCCGCTGGCCGCGGTGGTGAGCA
>CAZTPE010000011.1:23238-24985 GCA_964614545.1 uncultured Ectothiorhodospiraceae bacterium | reverse complement strand
TCGCTGAAGGCCGCAAGGGCTTTGAGGGCGGGATAACGACCAAAAAGTATGAGGTAATTACCAAGTGTCCCAACAGAACAGCCAGCCGGGACCTTTCAGACCTGGTTGAGAAGGGGATTATCACCCCGCTACTGGGCGGGGGTAGAACGACTCGTTATGAGCTGACGACAGTCGAACCAGGTGGATTTGGCTTAAGGATGAGATAATTTATACCTGCGTTGCTGGTGTGAATATTGGAAATAACTTGAAAGACTGGTTACTCCAATGAAAGATATGCAAAGAGAGGAAGTAATTTTCTAGTGAATGCTACGACGCAGACTAAGGAACGTGCACGTTCCTACACCTAACCGGCCGTTGGGCTCACATCGCATCTATTTCGTAGTGAGTACTTCTATGCCTTATTAAATGCCGCAATAATGGTGTCAAGTTCAGGGATATTCTGTCTCAGTTGGTCGAGGGAGGTTAATTTAGCCTCCATATCAAGCGCGTAGGTTCCATCCGGACTGCTCACGATAACGGCAATCGGTTCTATATTTCCATACAATCGGCAGCCGGTATTCGTTTTGCTGTGTTGAAAACTGACAGACTCTATCGCCATGAGCCTGAGCCCGGAGTCATTGAATATTTCATTGGTGCGCAATGTGTCCATTTATTGCTCTACTACGCGCATTTGTTTTATCCCTCGCCAAACCGATGGTGACATCATCAGTGCAATAGTGAGATAGATCACTTGCAATGGAATAAGTCGTATGTTTCCACTGCTATCGAGTTCAAACGTTGTATCAAGGAATTCCGGTACGATTTCGATCCTTGCTTCTTGAGCATTGGAGAGCAATCCTGCTACTGGCCCAACAACTGCCCACAATTGACCGGTATCCGCCGGATCACCTAGACCAATACGAATACGCAGATGTACATTCCGCTTATGAATCATATGCCAGAAGTCGCTGACAAATCTTATGACCCGCCGGCGAAATGCTTTTTGCCAGACAGCAGCAGATAGATTCGTAATCTTACTGGACGAGCGTTTAAGATGCGCAGTTTGTTGTGCCAGATCTTGCCCTGCCGGGGCTGGTGACTTTGATTGAAACGAGGGAAGCCGTACGCGGACAAGGCCAAACAGCCAGAGCAATTTAATGTCACTCTGGAAGGTCTGCTGCCAGGACACTTGGAACGTCAACGTGACTGGAACCGCCAATAGGGCGATTAGCAATAGCAGGAATGTCACCGCTCCAGCCATCATTGAACTAACAGCCTGCTAATCTTTAGCTTTTGCGGATACAGCCTTGCCAATAGTATCGGCCACCTTCTCCAATACCGATGTGGTGCCAGACTTGATCGGTTCGACTCGAACACCGTCTTTATTGATTACAATAAGGGCTACTGGCTTTATGCCGCCGCCACCGCCGGTACCACCACCGTGACCACTTCCTTTGTTCGGCTCAGTGCCTTGGCCTCCACCGACACCAAATCCAAAACCGACATTAACGAGAGGGATCAGTGTATTGCCATCAACTGTGATGGGTTCACCAACGACCGTCTTGGTACTGAGCATGCGTTCAATTTCGCCAACAGCTTTATCGAACAAGTTCTCGATGTCTTCCATAACCGCCTCCTATGACAAACCAACTCCGAAAGTAATTTAGTTAAATGGTTCTTCGTAAAACTGTGTAAAATTTCCGTACAATATTATCCTTTCCGCGCCAACGAATCAGTCATGCAGGGTGGGCACGTTTTGTGTGCCCAC
>CAZTPE010000011.1:6072-23138 GCA_964614545.1 uncultured Ectothiorhodospiraceae bacterium | reverse complement strand
GTGCCCACCCTACTGGACTGTATCTCTCCGTGCCTCTTGATCCTTTCTCCTTTTTCCAACAGCCTGCACCGCGTCAGCTTCATTCCCTGACAAACACAAGCAATCCATTTGCCGGTATGTGCAGCGAGGCGGATGCCGGTAGTCCATGCATACCGTTGCTGGAGGCGTAAACACTTCCGCCATTGCCCGTCACCCTGGGATTCACCCAGTGGTCGTAGGCATCACTGTTGAATACCTCCCGCCAGTGACCGGCTGCGGGGAAGCCGACCCGGTAGTCGTGGTAGCTGTTCTCGCTGAGGCTGGCGATGACCACCACATCATGCCCCTCGCCGGGCACCCAGCGCTGGAAGGCCAGCACCCGATTTGCGTTATGCACATGGAACACGTTCAGGCCGGTACCGTTCAGGCCAGGCTGATTTCGCCGGAGGGCGATCAGTTCACGTGAAAAACGCAGGAAATCGGCCATGGATCGGTCGCTTGCCAACCCATCCCACCAGATCTGGAAAGCGCTGCCGGGTTCGTCGTGCCACTGTTTGTCTTCCAGGAACTCCTGGCCCATGAAGATATGGGGAATGCCCGGGGCGGTGAGCGTCAAGGCCAGGGTGACACGGGAACGGCTGCGGGCATACCAGGAACGGCTGTTGCTGCCGTCGGCCATGCGGGCGATGCGCTGGCCGCGGTTACGGTAGACGATGTCGTGGTTCTCGCTACACTGCACGGCGCGCCAGTTGTCCGTCAGCCTGGGGCTGCCCAGCTCGCGGGCGATACGTTCCATGTCGACAAAGGCGGTGCGGCCAGCCGCTGCTTCGCGGATGGCGTCACGCAGTGCCTCGCGCAGGCCGTCGTTCTGGGTGGCGTCAAAACCGCTGCCGCCAGCCGCTGTGGGTCGGACGATAGGGTCTTCCACCGGCCAGTGCTCGGCGATGTGGATGGCTTGCGGTTTGACGTGGTGGCAGGTGTCGGTGACGTACTGGCAGAACAAGCGGCCATGCTCGCCACCCTCGTTGCGAATGACGCTGACCTCATCGTAACGGAAGCCGTCTACATGGTACTCGTCGAGATAGAAGAGGGCGTTGTCGATGAGGAACCGTTTCACCTCATCCTTCCAATAGGCAAACACCAGGCCGCCGGCCCAGCCGCGGTCGGTAAAATAGAGGCTGTCGTTCTGGTTGCCCCGGGGCTTGCCGTCGAAGAAATACAGCCCCTGATCGGTGAAGCTGCCGCCGGCATGGTTGTACACCACATCCAGGATCACAGCGATGCCATGCAGATGGCAGAGGTCCACCAGCAGTCGCAACTGGTTGGCGGTGCCCTCGATATCTTGGCGGGTGTAGGGTGTCAGTGACGGATCCGCCTGCTGCAACAGTGCGTTGGCGGCTTGCAGGTGGTCGTCTAATGCCGGGTCATCCTTTTGCACGCCGTAGTCGGTCTCGGGCGAGAAATAGTCCACGCCGTTGTAACCGAGGCTGAACATGGTGGGAAATTCCACCACCGGCAGGGGCTGAATGGCATTGATGCCGAGGGACTTAAGATAGGGCAGCTGTTCCATCACGTCGAGGAAAGTGCCTTTGTCTTTATCCTTGGGGATGAACCAGGTACCGATATGTAATTGATAGATGACCAGTTCGTGATAGGGCGGAGTGCGGTAGCCCGCATCGTGCCAAAGGAAACGGTCCGGGTCGCAGAGCAGGCACTGGCAGTCGGGCCAGGCGGGGTTGTCGGTCAGATCCCGGGCATAGGGGTCGCGTTTGACACCTTCGGTGCCGCCCTCGGGGCCCACCACATAGAACATGTAGCGCTCGCCGGCCTCCACTCCAGGGACAAATCCGCCCCAGTGGCCGCCGTCCAGCTTCTGCAGACGGGCCTCCTGTTGGTGATGCCAGTCACCTGTCGGGTTCTGGCTGTAATCCCAGCGGATACGGACTTCACGTGCCGCCGGTGCCCAGGCCTTGAAGGTGGCACCGCTGCCATCATCGAGTAAATTCGCGCCCTGAGGGGTGGAATCTGGCAGGTTGCCCAGATGCAGTGTCGTTGTGTCGTCCATAACAATCGCCTACATGCGTGCTGTCGGTTAATGAAGGATTGATAGGGTGCCGGGTGGAGTTTTTCGCGTCACATGGGGAGTTATTCGGAACCACACAAGCAGAGTAT
Source organism: uncultured Ectothiorhodospiraceae bacterium (assembly GCA_964614545.1). Classification (GTDB taxonomy): domain Bacteria; phylum Pseudomonadota; class Gammaproteobacteria; order SZUA-152; family SZUA-152; genus DRQN01. The sequence goes on along the minus strand of CAZTPE010000011.1, from coordinate 20,987 downwards.
AGGAAAGTATTTCAATGAGAGAGGGAAATAATTCGTAACTATTCAGCTCGCTACAGGGTTATGGCATTCACCGGGAGGTGCCTATTCCATATTTGTGCGCACAGCACACACTACACCTGCTTGTAGCGTGCGCCATGCGCACGATTAAAACCGGACACTCCGATGTGCCTGACAGCAAAGGAAAGAAAAAATGAAAGCCATTGTATGCACAAAATACAGATCCCTCTTTACATGCCGGCTACCGTGACTTGTCTGCAGCTGCGTCCTGAATGGTCTGGCGATGACCAAAGGGCTTCCATGCCGGGGCGATGACGTTGGGCATATTGGAACGGTTGAGCAGTCGTGCGGGCGCCAGGGTGAATTCACCGTAGCGGTTATTGACTGCATCCATCGCCACGTTGGCGGCCTCACGCCGGGTGTCGGTGTCACCGAATAACTCCAGCTGGCCGTGATTCGGGCGGGGATCGAGGGCCGTGACCTGTACCTGATGCACGCCCTGTCCTTGCCAGTGGGCTGCGATCACCTCTGCACACAGGGCCATGATGATCTGGCCATCGTGGGTGGGCAGGGTGCTCTGCGCCCGGGCACCAAGCCAACCCTCCCGTGCGCGCAGGCCAATGACGAACTCCCGTGCCACCATCGCGTGGCGTCGCAGCCGTGCCGCCACCTTTTCGCTCATGTGGAGTAGGTAGGTGTGGATCACCTCGGCGTCGCGGGTATTCGGCGGCATCACCTTACCGTGGCCGATGCTTTTTGGTGGCGGCACGTCGGGATGCAGTGGCTCCGGGTCGGCGCCCTGCGCCATGTACCAGATACGACGGCCGGGGTTGCCGAAGCGCTGGGCCAGCACGCCGATGGGCAGCTGCGCCATGTCACCGCAGGTGAATACGCCACGTGCCGCCAGAAAGGCGCCGATGCCCCGGTTAATGCCGCACAGATCGGTAACGGACACGTCATGCAGGCGTGCCTTGGCCTCCCAGGGCGGGATCACCGTGAGGCCATCGGGCTTGTTCAGTTTGGCGGCATACTTGGCGGTGGTTTTGTCACCGGAGACGCCCACCGAACACAACAGGCCGGAGACCTCGAACACCTTGCGTTTGGCAAGCCGGGCAATCCGTTCCGGTGATCCAAGCAACTGCTGACAGCGGGTGACATCCAGAAAGGCTTCGTCCACCGAAAATATTTCCATATCGGGAGTGATGTCCCGCAAGGCCGACATGATGGCCGTGGAAATCTCGGCATAGCGTCCCGGGCGGGCCGGACACTGGATGAGCCCGGGGCATCGCTCACGCCCTTCCTTGAGACGCATGCCGGTCTTGATGCCATGAGCGCGGGCCTCATAGGAACTGGTGATGATGCAGGTGCCGGTGCGGCCATTGGTGACGGCCACCGGGCGGCTGCGCCATTCCGGGTGATCCCGCTGCTCGATGGCGGCGAAAAAGGCGTTCATGTCCACGAGGATAATCGCCCGTGGCCAGTGTTTACCGCGCATAACGAGACTCAGGGGTAGGTGCGCAACTGGCCCACCAGCACGCCCTGAATCTGCACCCGCTCAGCGGGATAAACCTGGGTCTGGCAGGCGGTGTTCGCGGGGATGAGTTCGACGCGGTCGCCACGGTGGCGCAGGCGCTTGAGGGTGGCCTCGCCGTTATCGATCAGGGCCACGACGATATCACCATCGGCGGCGGTATCGCGCCGCTTGATGATGACCGTGTCGCCATCCAGAATGCCGGCATCGACCATGGAATCACCTAGCACACGGAGCGCGAATCGATCCGGGCCCAGCAGAAATTCGGTGAGATTCAGCGTGTCCTCGCCCGGGATCGCCTCGATGGGTTGGCCGGCCGCGATGCGGCCTAGAAGGGGCAGGGTATGCAGCTGCTCATGCGCCTGCCGGGTCAGCTGAAGACCGCGAGCCTGACCGGACGTGATGCGGAGATACCCGGCAGCGGCCAAGGCTTGCACATGCTTATGCAGCGAGCCCTTGGAACGCAGGCCGAGGCTTTCTGCGATCTCCGACAGGGTTGGCGCATAATCGTGCTGGGCAATGAACTGACGAATGGCGGTCAGGGTCTTGTGCTGGCCGGGGGTGAGCATGGCCGTTCTCCTTGTGTTCTCTTCTATAAACAGGGTAGAGAACACAAGGAGAACGGTCAAGCGGATATCAGGTGGCTGGACTCGCAGCCCTGGACACATACACGCCCAAATGTTGTGTATGCGGGTGTGTATGTGTATGCTATGAAGCAGGCCCAATAGAAAGCGACGAGGAACATATGCGTTCACAGGCAAATCTTGTTAGAAAACAATACCTTGTTTCCGAGGATAATGTTAAGAAAATCGAGAATCTGGCCAGCTCGAGGGGCGCTTCTGCTGCCGAAATCGTCAGGCTCGCCATTGACGCCTATGACCCCCACGGGGCTGGCAGCATGGAGGCCCCTGAGTTGATGCAATTGGTTCACGAAAAACTTAAAGAGGCTGTTGCCTCCACCAGGAAGGCGAACAGGAAAGTAGCCAGAGTCCTTAAGTCTCTCGGAGAGGTCAAGGCATAATGGCCGATTGGAAGGATATCTTGATAGACGTTCTCAAACTGACCGATGAAGTCAAACGTCTCAATGGCCAGACTGAGAAACTGAGTGACCGCACTATCGAAATCGACAAACGGCTCGTGCGACTTGAGACCATGGTCGAACTTGCGCAAAAACAAGCACCTATAAACAGATTGGAATAAACGACTTTCAATGTGGCAGACGCAATAATAGCTGTGGATCGAGCTATATCGCGACCAGGGCAGTAACGCACATCCTACCCCCTCGATTAACTTACTCCCTATATGGAGTCTTTCAGCTCACGCTACTTACAAAGGGGATACGGTGACATATTGATGTCATCGCCAGCCGGACAGCGAAAGACTGGGCCTTGCATATCCGTAAATTGGTGGATGAAGATTATCTGGAGGCGAAAAAGATCCGGCTGGTTATAGACTCTGTGAATACTGAAATGACTGAACAATTCCAAATAAAAAGGCAACGTATAAGTGCGATGGTAATGTTGGTGTTGCCTGGTGTTTTGTGGGTACTGGTGAGTTTGCCAGCAGTCGCGGCGTTACCCAACGACGACAATCCCTTCGTGCAGGCTCACATGAAACGCTATGCCGTGAAGGCCGATTTTTCAGAGGTAATGGAAGACGTTGAGATGGCCATTACAGAGCAGGGACTGGTAATTAATAATATTTCTCACATTGGCAACATGCTGGAACGCACCCGCAAGGCGGCAGGATCGAGTAAGCGTCTGTTTCTTGAAGCCAAGGCCGTGGAATTCTGCAGCGCTACTGTGTCTCGACAAATGATGGAGGCCGATCCCCACAATATCGTCTTCTGCCCCTACATTATATTTGTCTATGTGTTGCCTGAGCAGCCAGATATTGTGTATCTGGCCTATCGACGGCCCATTCCCGTGGGATCTGATGAGTCACGGAACTCTTTAAACGCCGTAGAATTATTGTTGGACGAGATCATCCATGCCGTAGTGGATTGAGTACGCTGCCGGATGATTTTCGCTGTCTCCACCTGTTGCCTCGGGCCACTGGCTGAAGGCAGTACAGAATATGCCTCTAAACAATTCTCAGCTTCCTGGCGTAGGGTGGGCACTGCCCACCATGACCACCTGGATAGAATGTAACTCGTGAGCACTGCCCACCCTGCATGAAGGCATGGTGTATTTTGTGGCGGCACACACCCCAAGCTGAGAATTGTTTCGGGACATAATATAGAAAGCCAATGTGATAAATAACGGTATTCATGTGGGAAACAAAATGCTTGGTAGTATTGTCACTTCGCTCCTCGTTCTGGTGCTATTCAGCAGTTTGCTGTATCTGCAACAGCCAAGCATGATTTTTTTCCCTTACCGTGAGCTTGCTACCACGCCGGTGGAGTGGGGACTGGAGTACGATGATGTTTCACTTAAGGCGCAGGATGGCACGCGCCTGCACGGCTGGTACATCCCGCGCCAGGGATCGGATCAGGTTTTACTCTTCTTTCATGGCAATGCCGGCAATATCTCCCATCGGGGTGAATCGGTGGCCATTTTCCACCGGCTTGGTTTAAACGTATTTATTTTCGATTACCGTGGTTACGGTCACAGTCAGGGCAAGCCCAGTGAGGCGGGCTTCTATGAGGATGCCAGGGCCGCCTGGCATTATCTGACGGTGACGAGAGGCATCGACGAAGCGGATATCATCATATTCGGACGGTCGTTGGGTGCTGCTGTGGCAAGCAAGTTGGCTTCGGAGGTCCAGCCACGGGCATTGATTCTCGAGTCGGCATTCAGTTCAGCACGTGACATAGCCAAGACGATTTTTCCGATATTGTCATACATAACAATTTTGCGTTTCAAGTTTGATACGGCGGATTATATCCGGGGTGTAACTTCTCCTCTGCTGGTGGTGCACAGTCCTGAAGATGAAATCATTCCATTCCAGTTAGGGGAAAAGGTGTATCAGGCGGCGAATCAACCAAAGCGGTTTGTCACCATAGAGGGCGACCACAATACGGGATTTCTGCGCAGTCAACCGGCTTACGAACGGGCATTGGGGGATTTTATTGCAAGCCAAGTACCTATGTACTCTACCAAGCCATAAACGGGCATCATGACGTTTTGCCAAATGCAAAGGCCGCCGCACCATACAGGGCCAGCGCCAGCAATACCACGGTGCTGAAGCCGAAGTGGATGGCCAGTAGTGTGGCCAATACCGCGCTGAGTACCGAGGCACAGCCGTTGACACCCCAGGCCCACGGCAGCAGCTGCGGTGCCTTGCTACCGAGCAGGCTCAGACCGAGGGGGAAGGGCATGCCCATGCAAAAGGCCAGCGGCGCGATCAGGGTAATGGTGATGGCGACTTTGGCCAGGGTGGGCAAGGCCAGCAGCAGGGAAAACAACGGTCCAAGCAGCGCCAGATAGACCAGGCCCAGCACAATCAATCCGCTGACGGCGAGTCTGATGCCCTTGCCTTGCTTGCCGCTGTCGGCATAGCGCTGGGAGTATCGACTGCCCAAACCCGCAAACACCAGAAAAGCAGCCAGTACCACGGCGATGGCATATAGGGGATTGTGCAGGAAGAGGATGAACTTCTGGATAAAGGCGATCTCCAGGAACAGGAAGGCCAGCCCCAGGGCGAGAAAGTAGCCGAAGGCGCGCCAATGGCCGATGGCCTGTTTTCCGCTCTGTTTGTCGGCACAGCTTTGGCGTCGCGTCGGCCAGCGGCCGCGCAACAACAGCGGCAAGAGGATCAACAGCAGGCTGAGCAGAAGGGCCTGGAGCAGGGTCACCACTAGCACCAGATAACCCCATTCGAGCAGTGGCATGCCGCCCTGGCCGCGCAAGTCGAGTATTTCGCCTACGGTGTCCCATTTGAAGAAGTTATAGAAGTAGGGGCGGTCGTCGGTGGCGGGCGTCAGATTGAATTTGTAGTCCGCCAGAAAGGCCCTGGCTTTATCACCCAGCAGGGCCTGTGCCGCCAGATAGAAATAGGGCTGGGGCAATTGATTATGGCGATTGGCCTGCGCGGCGGGCATACCAGGGTAGTAGGCCGGATCGAAGGCGCGCTGTTCGCAGAAGTCTTGCAGGGCCTGGATTTCGGCGGGAGAGAAGGCACCGTTTTTCACCAGTAGGGTGCTGGTCTGCCAGCTGCGGATCAGCACCAGGCGTTGTTCTGGCTGGGAATGGCCGCTGCGCCGCAGGGCCTCCACCGCCGTGGCAAACAGTTTCAGGGCATCGCGTGGTGGCAGCTTGACCCAGCGGGTAATGGCGAGCAGGCCGTCGTCCGTAAGGTGATCGAGGTAGGTCTGCAAGGCTTCCACCGTGTAGAGATAGCTTTCGTTGAGGGCATAGAGACCGCCTGCGGCGGCGCTGAAGGAATCCAGTGCGGCCAGCTGGATGAGGTCATAGCGATGCGCGCTGCCGGCGACAAAACCCCGCGCCTCACTGATGTGGACCTCAACGGCTTTTTCGTCGTACAAGCGGCCGGAAAACGCGGCGTAATCCTTGCGCAGCAGGTTCACCATTTGCGGGTTGAGTTCCACGGCATCGATGCGCGCAACGTTGTGATAGAGGGCCTGCAGCACCTCGCTGCCGCCACCGGCGCCCAGCACCAGCACCCGTTGCGCCTGGCGCAGATGATAGGGCAGCGCCGAGCTGAGCTGGTCCAGATAGGCGAAGCGGGCCGGGTCGCCCTGGTTGCGGTTGATCACCGTCATGGCGCCGCCATCGGTGAAAACACCCAGTTGTTCGGGTGGCCCGCTGGTGGCGAGTAGGCTCAGTCCCGGGGCGTGGCGCAGGGGGATCAGCGGGCTTTCCACGACGCTCAGCAGGCCGAGGGGACTGGTGTGTTCGTCGATAACGCGGGCGCCGCTGATTTGCAGGGTCTGGCTCAGTTCCTTGTAGGGCGAAGGCTTGGGCGCGGTCCAGGTTGCCGGCAAAAGCAGCGGCAGCAGCGCGGTACCGGCAAGGAGCAGACTGGACTTCAGCGGCAGGCGTAATTCGCGGCTGGCCAGCGCCGCCGCCAGGATGCCGCCGGCGGCGAGCAGACGCAGGGCGAGGTCGGGGAAGGCAATGAACAGCAGCAACACGATGCCTATGCTGCCCAGGCCGGCGCCCAGCAGGTCGGCGGCATACAGACGCGACATATCCTGGCGGAATCGCAACAGGGCCAGGCCGATAGCGGTGGCGGCGAAGAAGAAGGGCAGGGACAACAGCAGGTACAGGCTCAGCAGATACCAGGGCTGTCTTGCATCCCACAACACCTCCTGGGCATTGAAGGGGATTTGCTGCGCGGCCAGGTAACAGGCTAATGCCGACAGGCCGAACAGCAACACATTGGCCACGTAGGCGAGGGGAAAATGCGCCAGCAGGCGTTTCGATGCGAGGCTGAGAAAGGCGCCGCTGGCGCCGTAGCCCAGCAGTGCCAGGCTGATGATCATGTAGGCAAAGTGGTGCCACTGGATGATGGAAAACAGCCGCATCAAGAGGATTTCAAAGCCCAGGGCGCAGGCGGAGAGCAGCGCGATGGAATAGCGCGGAATCATGTTCCCTACTGTGTGTGTTGGTGTCATAACGACAATAAACTAACTACCCCGCAGCAAGCTGCGGGGAATCAGACCCGCAGGGATTAAATCCGCAACAAAATACCAGACGATGCCTCGCAGGAATTAGCCCGTTAATGTTTTCCAGTGAATGGCACGAAGCGAACGGGCAGGATCTGGCGGGTGGTGAATTTGCCCTTGAGATCTTTTTCCACCACCACCAGTTGTTGCACCATAAAACGGCTACCCACCGGGATGATCATGCGCCCGCCGGGTTTCAATTGTTTGAGTAAGGGGGGTGGGATGTGGCTGGCCGCGGCGGTGACCACGATGGCGTCGAAGGGCGCGTGTTCCTCCCAGCCGTAGTAGCCGTCACCCAGGCGCACCCGGGCATTATCGTAGCCGAGCCTGGCAAGGCGGGTCTTGGCCGACTCGGCCAGCGGCTTGATGATTTCGATGCTGTAGACCTGATCCACCAACTCCGCCAGGATCGCCGCCTGGTAACCGGAGCCGGTGCCCACTTCCAGGATACGGTGATGGGATTTAGGCTTTATCAGGTCGGTCATGATTGCGACGATGTAAGGTTGGGAAATGGTCTGACCATGACCAATGGGTAGGGGGCGGTTTTTATAGGCATGCTTGCGATGGGAACGTGGCACGAATTCGTGCCGTGGCACGGTGGCCATGGCCTCCATCACCCGCGGATCAAGGGCCTCCCGGTCCAGATACAGGCTGGTTTGTTGCACGTTCGCCTCGATGACTTGCACCATGGATTGGCGTGCCTGGCCATAGGTATCCGCAGCATGGCTTGCGGTACCTGTAGCTAAAGCTAACGCTAAAAGGAATACCAATGTAAGTCGGATTAGCATCATGTGGCATGTGCTCAATGACGTTCAATAATGCTGGGGCGGGGGCTGGAAGCGTTTATTACGCTCGTGTGCCGGGTAAAATAACAGCGTGAATTTGTTTCCCTTTCCTGTATTAAAGGTAGAAGGTATAAACGCATTCGACCAGTTTTTCGGGCATTCGATCCAGGAGTCCGACAAACCAGAGTAAGTTACTCCATTATATGCCGACACGATAAAATGTAGACATGTTGTCTTGAGGTAGTGACGGAAGCCGTGCCAGTTCGACTTCAGCCGTCGACATGATAATTTTTGACAAGACTAGCCATAGCCTATACGTTGAAGTTCGTCTTACCGGCGACCTATTGACTGTCCATTTGGAGGGTTTGGCAATGTTGCAGTATGTACGGATCAACTACTTCCGCTCGCGTAACGTCTATATAGATGGCGCCTTGAACGGAAAAACCAACGTCATACTTCGGGTCGATGAGGGTACCCACACTTTCGATCTCGGACCTAACCTGAATTACACGCCCGCCAGCATTAAGAAAAAAGTGACCGGAACTTCAGCGCTCAGGCCTATTGAGCTCAACTTCGAGCTTGCCGACGCAGGCTGATGGAGGTGTCGATGAAATCGCTAACGATTGCGATACTGGCAATTTTCTTGGCTGCCTGTGGTTCTTTCCCTAAAAATGCCAAGCTCGATCAGTTTGATGAGAATGCCGGTTACCGTTTCGATAAACTGGAAGCTGGTCCGAAAAACACCGACAGTTTGTTTGTTGTCGTGGTCATGTCGGGTGGTGGCACGCGAGCTGCCGCGCTCTCATACGGTGTTCTGGACGCACTCAGAGAGACGACGATCACTTGGCAAGGTGAACAAAAGACGCTGCTTGATGAGGTGGATATTATCTCCTCGGTGTCCGGCGGCAGCTTTACAGCCGCGTACTTCGCGTTGCATCGAGAGGCGATTTTTGATGGTGCCTTTGAGCATGAATTTCTTAAGCACGATGTACAGAAAGATCTTTTTTACCAGTTATTTGTGCCTGGCAACTGGTTTAAGTTGGCTGGTCGCAGTTATGGGCGAAGTGACTTGGCCGCCGAGTACTACAACACACATCTTTTCAATGGAGCAACGTATCAGAATTTGATCGATAACAAACAACGTCCCTTCCTGATTGTAAACGCCACGGACATGACGCTCGGCTCTCAGTTCCCGTTCATTCAGGATCAATTTGATCTGCTCTGCTCCGATCTGGCACACCTTCCACTGGCTAGATCAGTAGCATCGTCGTCGGCATTTCCCGGCTTGCTGACCCCGCTTACCTATGAAAATTATGCGGGGAAGTGTGGTTTCAATGATTACCCTTGGGTCGAACTTGCACAATCGAATCGACGTGAAAACGCAGGTCGAACCATTCGTGCCGATCAGCGTAAATCCTATTACCAGTCACTGCCGCCGGGCGAGCGCGACTATGTGCATCTGGTAGACGGAGGTGTCTCCGATAATATCGGGCTTCGCGGCCCATTATATGCTATCTCATCAACCGATCCGAGCTATAGCATATTGAGAAAAATAAACAGAGAAGAAGTGGATAAGTTGGTGGTCATTGTGGTGAATGCGGCAACTGACCCAAAGACAAAGTTAAACCAGTCACCGAATGTCCCGGGTATGGTCGATGTGCTGACAGCCGCCGCGACGGTACCGCTTGATAATTATTCGGCCGATACAGTATCGCTAATCAAAGCGAAAATCAGTGAATTCAATGCCGGTTACGATATGTTGCGCGACTGTGATGGTGTTTTGCAGAACCTGTGCCCCGGCAGTTCACTGAACCCGGGGCAGCTTTACGCGGTGGACCTCTACATGGTTGAGGTCGCCTTCGACTTTATTCAGGATGCACAGCAGCGTGAGCGGTTCAAAAACATAGGAACCAATTTTAACTTACAGGATGAAACAATAGACGATCTGAAAGAGATCGGGTGCGTATTATATCGCGATGATCCGCAATTGAAAAAGCTGTTGGATGGTGATGGCAGGTCGGAGCAACAGATACGCGGGAACCGGCCCGATTGTCATCGGTAACCGAGGGGGGCTGCCAGTTAAGCGCATAACTTAACCTGACAATACAGGCTTCCGATAAACTGGTAACTGTCAGATCAGGTTTGAACCACTACACCTTATACTGCCTGCTGAAATCACCCTTCGCGGCCAGCAAGAGACAGTGTAAATGTTGATCCCTTGCCGTATTCACTTACGGCGGTGATATCACCACCCATGAGTCGCGCCAACCGCTTGCTGATAGCCAAGCCGAGACCGGTTCCTTGTGCCTGCTTTGTCGTTGTCATATCGAGTTGCGTAAATTCGGCAAACAGTTTGCTACTATCGTTGGGTTTGATGCCTATGCCTGTATCCTCTACATCGAAAAAGACTTTATCCTGCCGAGAGTAAATACGTAATGAAACCAATCCTGACTCGGTAAATTTTGCAGCATTTGAGATCAAGTTGATCAATATCTGTTTTAATCGCAGCGGATCGGCAGATACATTAATTGGCCCGTTTTTTATATCTATTGCGAGGCGATTATCATTGGCCTTTATCAATGGTTCAACCATAACTACCGTTTCATTGACTACCACTGCAATATCGACGTCAGTCAGGCTGACGTCCAACATGTTTTCTTCCAGTTTTGTAAAATCCAGTATATCACTGACCACCGTTAACAAATGCTTCCCAGAACTTTTAATTTTTGACAGATCATCCACATGCATCCGCAATCCTCCCTCATCTTCCATGGAATCCAGCAATAATTCCGAATAGCCAATGATGGCATTCAGTGGCGTACGAAGCTCATGACTCATATTTGCGAGAAATAAGCCTTTTTGGTGGCTGGCGGACTCAGCAGCCCGCCGCTCTATTTCAAGCTGATCAACCTCACCTTTTAGCCGCTTATTTTCCATTTCTATCCGATATGATTCAACGGCATGCTCGAGCATTCGTACCAATTCATTGGTATCCCAAGGTTTTTGTAGATAATCAAAAACTTTTGCACGGCGTATGGTTTCGATGACTGTATCTTCATCCGAATATGCTGTTACCAGGATACGTCTGGCATCCGGTGTTAGCTCCCGTGATGCTTGCAACACATCAATACCGGACATGCCAGGCATACACTGATCACTGACAATCACCCACGGAGAGAGCGATGCCATGACTTTTTCCGCCTCGCAGGGATCGTTGAATGTATGTACTGTCCAATTTTCAGGGAGTGAGGCTTTGAACACCGTTAAATTAATATCTTCGTCATCAATGTAGATGATTACGGGATCCATCAGCCGTTCTCCTGTCCATTTTTGGTTCTCAAATTGGGTAATTGTAGTGTTACCGTACTGCCGTAGTGAAGGGTGCTGTCGATTGAAATACTGCCACCAAGTTTTTGTACTTCATTGCGAACAATATGCAGGCCTAGCCCCGTCCCTTGCCCAACGTCTTTGGTGGTGAAGAATGGATCAAATACACGCACCAGAGTGTCTTCATCCATTCCCATTCCATTGTCAATAATGTTTATTTGAAATGCATCGTCATTCGATTCTGAATGAATGGTGAGTTGTCCTCCCGTCGCCATAGCATCAATGGCGTTGACAATAATGTTCAGTAGCATCTGATTAAGGGCAACGGGATTCGTGTAAACCGTAAGATTATCTGCAATATCAACCTCCGTTGAAACGGAGTTTTTTCGCATTTTATCGCGGAGGATCGTCAGAATGCCCGTCACAATGGGAAGTACAGGTGTGGGTTTTGCTACCGCCTGTTTCGTCCCGGTGTGATCCCGCAAATTCTTGATTATATCGATGGTTAGCTTGGTTCCGTGACTTATTGCATGAAGTAGTGGATCAGTCTTTTCACGCAAGGTAGTGCTTGCGGAATCCGCTAGAATTTTCCGTAACGGTATGATGGATCCGTTAACAAAATTGATGGCATTATTGATTTCATGAGCAATACCCGCCGTCAGTGTGCCGAGTGATGCCAATTTGGCGGATTGCACCAACTCCGCCTGGAAGGATTTACGCTCTGCCAGGGCGGTTTCCAACTGCGTCGTCTTTCTCTTAACTTCATCCTCCAAATTATTGCGGAGGTGGTCACGTTCGTTATATGTCTGGACGATTTGAACGTGGACATTTAGGGCATAAAACAGTATGGCGGCAAGCACACCAACCGAATAGAACATATAGCTGCTGTTGATATAGCCCTCGACAGAGAGAATGTCATGAATTGCTGTGGAAACATACAAGCCTAAACTGGCAATCAGGCATAGAGAAAATAGGTCTACACCATGGACCTTCACTTCTTTTATCACGTGATATAGAGCAGAAATCAGGATTATCATCGATGCAAGAAAGGGGATAGCTGTGCCTATCTGTGCTGCATCGAGGTTGTTACTGACACCAATAACCACACAGGATACACCAACAATGAGTGCGTAGATGGTAAACAGCAGGCCACTGATGAGCCCGCTAATACGCAGGCAGTTGATAAATAACAAAACCCCAATCCAGAGGGAGATATCACCAATCTTTTGCAGCGATAGAATTGGCTGCCTGATATTGAAGAACTCGGTAACGGTTGTGATAAAAAAAATAGCATGAAAGATACAGGAAAGGGATAGACAAATGTTTTGCCAGCGGTTGATTTTCCCGTTAAAAAGGATAAAAAATACGACGGCAATAAATGGTAACGACCCAGCTACGATCACATTGAACGTTTCGTTGAATAGATTATTCCACGGAGGAGTTTCATCGATCACAGGGAAGGAGCGGATCCGTGCGAATGTCTTGGCAAGGGAATACACGCGCCACACCAATTCGTGCCCATCAGATAGTAAGCCGCAGGCTACAATCGGTGAGCCATAGTAGGAGCGAAGGGACGACATGTCTGCTGCGCCATAGGTGAGCAAAGTCGCGTTGTCGAGCAGCACCGTCTGAGAGACTTGCTGAACAAATGGAAAAACCAGATAATGAGTGGGATTATTTCGGCAGTGATCGACGATCGACGTACTCCGGGCCTCGAAAAGGTAGATATTTTCATCGGTCTCCCATTTTTTTGTCACCTCCCATTCTGGGTCAAAGGCCGGCACTGTCATTTCTGACGCGTTGATGTAATATGGAAAGAATAGTAGACACACTAGCGTGTATGCATATCGGTTTTTCATGAAATAATAGGCAGCTTAATAGATTAATGAGATTTATCGGTCATAAAAGCTACATCTTAAGACTGTTGGCACCCCATACCGTTTTACCAATCCGATCCGTGAGAACCTACCTATGGCTATGATGAACGCCAGTAATAATCATGGCCGTCATGGCCGTCGCTGCACTCAACGCTGGGCGCCGGATCAGCCATTGAGTGCCAAAATCGCTGTGGGAGATATAGATATCCCATGTCGGATCATTAATGTCTCCAACCATGGCCTCTGTGTAGAGGCAAGCGAGAATTTTCCGCTGGGCAGCTATCTGAGTCTGCAGGCCGATTTCCCAGGCAATGTCAGTACTGATTTAGATGCCAAATTGATCTGGCGGAGACAAAAAACATCGTCAGCGCCCGCAGTATTGGGCCTGCTTTTGACGAAAAGAAAAGATTTGGCTGCCTATCAGCAGGCGCTTGATACCAGTCCTAAGCAGGTATGGCGGGAGCAGGAGCAGAGGAGGGGTAACCGCCGTGTGGAACACACGGAGCAAGAGAAAGAAGCTTCATTGAGCCGGCGACGGCTCGAGCGTCGTGGGGCTGTATCCATTTCGCAGCGATTGGTGGACAAGGGGCATGAGCTGGACGACTGGATCAGTCGCCACCAATACCAACGGATCCTACAGTCCGCATCGGACACCTGGATTACGACCGGAGGTGCTCGGAAGATCATGCTGGGAGGAAATAACTATCTCGGCCTGACACAGCATCCATCCGTTAAGGAGGCGGCGATTGAGACGATTATGTCGTACGGTGTTGGTGCTGGTAGCGTCCGTATGTTGGGTGGCTCAATGGATCTCCATCAACGGCTTGAGGAGCGGTTGGCGGCGTTTAAGGGCGCCGAGGCCTGTGTTTTGCTGCCATCCGGGTACGCGGCAAATTATGCGGTGTTGGGGGCGATATTGGAACGAGGCGATATCGTGATGAATGACATATTGAATCATGCCAGCATCGTAGACGGCTGTCGTTCCACGGCGGCTACCATCCGCTTTTACCAGCACAACAGTCTCCATGATTTAGCCAGAAAATTGCAAAAGTATGAACATGATCGCCCCAAGCTCATCATCACCGACGGTGTTTTCAGCATGGACGGCGATGTTGCGCCTCTCAAGGAGATATTGGAGCTGGCGAAGGCCAACAACGCCATGCTGATGGTGGACGATGCACACGCCACAGGCGTTATCGGCCCAACGGGCCGAGGAACAGCGGAGTATTGCGGTGTATTGGGCCAACCGGATATAACGGTCTGTACACTCAGCAAAGGTCTCGGGGCTATAGGCGGTGCCATTTGCGGCTCCCGTTCACTGATAAAGACCATACTGCATCGATCCCGGCCCTTCATATTCACCTCGGCGCTACCGCCAGCCGTGTGTGCCAGCGCGTTGGCTGCGATTGACGTTATTGAATCTGAACCTGCTCTCCTGACAAACTTGCACCGAAACCGAGCGCACCTATATATGGGGCTGAAGTCGTTGGGTTATACCGTGTGGGACACACCATCGGCCATTATGCCGGTAATTATTGGTGACGAAGATAAGACCTACGCCTTGGCGGCATTGCTGAACGAGTTGGGGGTCTTTGTTAACGCCGTTACACAACCGGCTGTAGCGCAAGACTTATGCCGCCTGAGAGTCAGTGTGATGGCTACGCATACGTTGTCAGATCTGGACCTGGCACTCAATGCTTTTGAGCAGGCGGGGAAAAAACTGAAAATTATTTGAGTCCAAGATTTTCAGCACTCGACTGTGCAGAGAG
>CAZTPE010000011.1:3828-5972 GCA_964614545.1 uncultured Ectothiorhodospiraceae bacterium | reverse complement strand
AAAAAACTGAAAATTATTTGAGTCCAAGATTTTCAGCACTCGACTGTGCAGAGAGTGAGGAGGTCTTACCGACACCGGCCTTAGTGGATACCACAGCAAGGTTGTGCATGGAAGGTTGTCCATAGGCTGTGTCTGGCGGCCTCAATAAGCAAAAATCTTCGGTAAAACACATTCTTACATTTAAACTCTCATTCTAATTCTCTCTTGCGTTCTATTTAACATAATATACATTATGCGCACTATCAATAATGAGGTGATAGATGAGGATTTAGATGTAAGTGCTTGTAATCTATAGCTGGCGACTACTGCCACCCCGACATCAGATCGGCAGGTTCACCTGACCGATTGAGCCAGCTCATCTCGAGTGCCAGCCTGAATATGGGTAGATCTCCCAGCTTGCCGACCCCTGTCTCTCTACTTTTCTTCAATTTGGACACGACACAGGCCAGGCGGCGATCGGTAACCTCGATATCGTTGTGTCTGACGATGCTAACCATAAGTTGCTCGACTTCCAGTACCTTTTTCAGAGAGGCAGTAAATAATTGTTTAGCCAAAATTACAAGGCCACCCACCGTCACAGCAATGAACTCCACCCTGTCAAATTCATTATAAGGCCTTTCCGAAAATCAAATGAGCATCGACATCAGGCGATCCGTATTGCCATACAATCATGAGCATGGCGACCTCAATTGCAATCACGAGAAAGACGCCATACTTGAAGTATATTTGTCTACGCACCATGTGCATCTGAAGCGTGATCAGCCTATTAAAATTCCTTAGCTATAACAGATGATCATCTTGGTGCTACATTAAGAGGACTGCTTCACTTGCAATAATGAGGTCAACAATAATGAGCGCACTGGCACAGTATGGGTTACTGCTAGGTCTGACTCTTGGTACGGTTGGTTTTGTCCTTAGCCTGTATATGCTTGCCCGCTCTCTTGCAAAAACGCGTAAGGAGCCGGGAAAGGATGTGCCTGCAGCAAGTGGCCAACTATCACGAGATCCGGTTTGGGTGCGCTATCACGCGCGTTACTATGGATACGCATTATTATTTCTGGCCTTCGATATGGAAATGGCCTACATGTATCCATGGGCAGTGGTCTATAAACAGGAAGGACTTATTGCTCTGCTCGACATGGGTGTTTTTCTGGCGATTCTATTTTTGGGTTTGCTTTACGGCTGGAGTCAGGGTGCACTGCGGAGACAATAAGTGATAGTCGGTGCCCGTCCTGGGAAACCGTCCATATTGCGCCGACTGATTGCCGCCGCGATGGCCCGTGATCTCACCACCTTTATTATCCCCGGCCCCGAAGTTGTTCGCACATACGGACTGGATGTTGATGCGGCGGGACTGAAGGTGGTTGCCAGTCCACGCCATGCCAGTGTACTTCTGGTGGCTGGTGTCACCTCCCCCGCTTTGTGTAATGCTGCGGCAGTGATCTATGCTCAGATGATGCGCCCGCGGGCATTAATTGCTCTTGGCGCAGGAGAGCTATCCCCACTGCCTGCCGCCGATGTCATTGCTGGCTTATCACAGCAAGGGTTGATCCAGGGCGTGCGTCAGCTACGCGAGGCATTTGCCGAGGGAGCCTTTCGCCCAGACGTCTCGGACTTCGATGCCCCCATCCTGCACGTCCGCATTGAATACACCTGCCCCATGCATCCTGAAGTTAACCAGAATGAACCGGGCTCCTGCCCCAAATGCGGCATGAACCTGGTGCCGCGTGAGGTTCAGGCTGATTCAGAAAATTTGCATACTGGTCAACATAAAGCAGACGCCAGTGCGGATATACCGCTGACTTCAGAGTCCGGTCATAATGATCACCATGGGCATGACCTCCATGGCATGAACCACGATACAGCGGTCAAATACACCTGCCCAATGCACCCAGAGGTCGTGCAGAGTGAACCAGGTTCCTGCCCCAAATGTGGCATGAACCTGGAACCACGTGACACGCAGGCTGAATCACCCGCCGATCACCGCGACCACGCGCATTCCCAGAAACATGAACATCACAACATGGCTCACGATGCAGTGGTTGAATACACCTGCCCCATGCATCCTGAAGTCATACAGAATGAACCGGGTTCCTGCCCCAAGTGCGGCATGTACCTGGAACCACGCGACACGCAGACTGAAT
>CAZTPE010000011.1:0-3728 GCA_964614545.1 uncultured Ectothiorhodospiraceae bacterium | reverse complement strand
GGTTCCTGCCCCAAGTGCGGCATGTACCTGGAACCACGCGACACGCAGACTGAATCACCCGCCGGTCACCGCGACCACATGCATTCCAAGGAACACGAACATCACGACATGGCTCACGATGCAGCGGTTGAATACACCTGCCCCATGCATCCTGAAGTCATACAGAATGAACCGGGCTCCTGTCCCAAGTGCGGCATGAACCTGGAGCCACGCGAAACCCATGGCACACAAACTCATGAGCACGCCGGCATGGACTCCGCGACGGATCACGGCAGCATGGATCACAGCGGTACGGATCATAGTGAAATGGCATTCATGTCCATGGTCGATGTCACCAAAGACCTGCCACGCAGCAGTGATGGCTTGCCGATGGAATGGATCGATGCCCCCTTCGGACCGTTTTTTCCGGGCTTGCCCGGCGGCCTGTTGCTGACTCTGACGCTCGACGGTGACACGGTGGCCGGATCCGATGCCCGCCCACTGACTGACAACCTGGACCTGTCCCAACATCCGCCCACGGACGGCACACGCTTCGTCGAGCAACTGGCCGGCATGGACCCACTGGCCCCGGTTGCCTATCGACTCCTGGCCTGCCGGGCGCTGGAAAATGCCGCCGGGCTGGACGTGCCTGCCGGTACTGCCGCTGCACGTATCGGCGCCATGGAACGGGAACGGATTACGAGCCATCTAGGCTGGTTGGCACTCTTCGGACAACAAACCGGCTTCAACTGGCTGATGCAACATGCCGCATCACTGCAATTGGCGTGCCTGCACGCGGATGTAACGCGGGCCATGGCACTAAAGCCGGTTATGCAAACACTGGTTAAACGCTTGCAGCGAACGCCATTACTGAAATCCCGAACGGCAGGCATAGGTCGGCTGACAGCAGATACTGACCTGCGTGGTCCCGTAGCACGTGCAGCCGGCATTAATAACGATGCACGTAGTACGGACAAACCCTACTCCGCCCTGGGGTTCACGCCGGCCAGCCGGGATGGCGGTGATGCCCTGGCCCGCCTGCACGTTCGCCTTGATGAAATAAGCCACAGCCTCGCGCTCATTGAAGCGGCCGGCGCCATCGAGTTGCCTGCCCTGGCCGATATCGGTGACGTATCCGGGGTCGGGGAAGCCGTGGTGGAAACACCGCGAGGCATGGCCCGCCTGCAGCTCACCCTGGAGCGGGGGCAGATCATTGTGGCGCAACTGGAGACACCCTCGACACACCATATCACCCTCATCGACCGGTTGATCGAACAACAGTCGCTGGGCGATGCCCTGATGGCCGTCGGCTCCCTGGACCTGTCACCCTGGGAAGTGCGGCAATGACGACTGCTCTTTTGCTGCTGTTTCTGGCCATCGGGGCCTACCTGGTCGCGGTGATCGAGGACTGGACCACGAGTGGACGTTTTCGACTGGCTGCACCGGCATTTGCCGCCCTCGCCCTGCTGGGACGGGAGTCCATCGTGCCACGCAAATCTGACCGGGTTTTCTTTGAGACAGGCCCCGTTCTGTTGTTGATTTCGGCGCTGCTTGCGGCAACGGTGATACCGCTGACACCCAATCTGATCATTACTGATCTGGCCACCGGCGCACTGTTCATCAACGCAGCACTGGTCTATGTGCTGGTTGCCTTGCTGATGGCCGGCTGGGGACCCAATGGCGCCTATGCCATGATCGGTGGCTGGCGTTTTCTGGGCCAGCTTATCGCCTACGCCATGCTCATAGTCATGCCCATCACCGCCGTCGTGATGCGCGCCGAGTCACTGTTGACAACACAGATCGTGGTCTCCCAGGCCGGCTTGTGGAACATCGTTTATCAACCGTTGGGTTTCATACTGTTTTTTGTTGCGTCTATGGCACTGGCATTTCTTCCCCCGTTTGATCTAACTACCGCAAAAGGTGAATTGGCAGGTGGTGTGGAAGCCGAATACAGCGGCGCACGGCTGGCGGTATTCCGGCTTGGGCGGCTGGTGCTGATCATCACACTGGCGGCGGCCACGGTGGTTTTCTATCTTGGTGGATGGCAAGGGCCGTGGCTGCCGCCCTGGGCATGGAGCGCCATCAAGATACTGGCGGTCACCGCAACGATGCTGTTAGTCGGTCGGTATATGCCTCGCATCCGCGAGACAGACCTGCTGGGTTGGTGCTGGATGCTGGGCATACCGTTGGCATTGCTGAATATTCTTCTGGTCGGTGTACTCGTACTGGTGCTGCCATGATCACGGCTCAGGCATTGTATATCGGCTTTTTCGGGCTTGCGGCGGTGTGGTTCGGGATTGTCGTCTTCCGCACCTTTTCTATGGTGCGCTCTGCCCTGGCGCTGCTGTTTTCACAAACTGCCCTCGGCGCCATGTTCCTGAGCATGCAGGCGGAATTCCTCGGTGTATTGCAGATCATGATGATGGCCACCGAAATGAGCATCATGGCCATTTTCATGGTGATGTTCATGATGGATCCGGGTGGGCTTGGCAAGATGGACATGACACATCAGAAACGCCTGTCACTGGTGGCGGGCATTGTTTCTTTTGTCGCCGCCGTGGCCGTTGCCGTATTTGTCGATTGGGGACCGATGGCAAACGTTGCCCCGGATGCCGCGCAACAAACGGTCGACCTGGGTCTTGAGCTACTGGGGCGTTCGATGCTGATTTTTGAGACCGCCGGCATCACCATTCTCACCGCGATGATTGCCGCAACGGCGGTGGCCATACCACCGGTTAAGCGCAACCCGTTAAAAGGAACGGCGAATCATGAGCATTGAACTTCTTCTCGCGCTCATTACCGGCGCCGCACTGTTCGGCGTCGGTATCTACGGTGCATTGTCGCAAACCAACCTGGTGATGATCATGATGGGCATCGAGCTGATCCTTGCCGGGGCGATGGTGAACCTGGTGGCGTTCTGGCGTTACCTGCACCCGGATACACCCGCCGGGCAAATGTTCGTACTCATCGTGATGACTGTGATGGCGATAGAGATGACGGTGGGCTTTGGCGTGGCGATTGCCCGCTTCCGCGCCAAGGGTTCCGTAGAAATGGAAGAAGCCACGGAATTGAAAGGGTGAGCCTCATCGCCCTCACGATTCTCGCCCCCTTTTCTGCGGCAGTGCTGATCCTGTTGCTACGGCGCTTGCCCGCCGTGCTGGCGCTGCTGGGTGCCACCATCGGCCTGCTCGCCAGTATCGGATTACTGGCAAACACCTTTGACGGCATGAACGGTGAATTGACCCTGCCCGGCCTGCCGGATCTGCCGCTGCGCCTGATCGCCACATCCTTGACCGCCCTGCTTTCAACCCTGGTCGCTGTGATCAGCAGTCTGGTACTGGTCTATGCCACCGGCTACATGAAGCAGGACAACGAAAAGGTGCGCTTTTTCGCCACCATGTTGCTTTTCATGACGGCCATGCAGACCCTGGTGCTTGCGGGCGACTGGATATTACTGCTCGCGGCCTGGGAACTCATCGGCCTGAGCAGCTACCTGTTGATCGGCTTCTGGTACCGGCGGCCGGGTGTCAGGTCTGCCGCCACCCGCGCCTTCCTGGTGACCCGCAGCGCCGATCTTGGACTCTATATTGCGGTGTTCATTCTCATTGCCGACGCCGGCAGCAGCGATATCGAGACCACACTGAACACGGGGGGCAACGCGGCGGTTGCCGCCGGGCTTTTGCTGTTGGTCGCGGCCATGGGCAAGTCCGCACAAACACCATTGCACGACTGGTTGCAACGCGCCATGG
>CAZTPE010000010.1:0-26371 GCA_964614545.1 uncultured Ectothiorhodospiraceae bacterium | reverse complement strand
CGTGTCGGTCCCCTCGCAACGATAAACTGTGAACCCCGTCAGGCCCGGAAGGGAGCAGCGGCAGCAGTGGATTCGTGTGCCGGGGTGTGGCTGGCATGGGCCATCTCCATTTTTGAGAACTAAGCAAGGGCTAGGACTCAGTGAAAAGCCAGTCCTCCCCCGCCTTACTCCTCAGTCCTCATTCTACTGCCTCCCGTCGCAAAACCCGCTAGAATGGATGGCCTGTCAAACGCAGGTAGCGAATCCCATGAGTTATCAGGTTCTGGCGCGCAAATGGCGCCCGCGCAACTTCGGTGAACTGGTCGGCCAGGCGCATGTACGCCAGGCACTGACCAATGCCCTGGACAACGACCGTCTGCACCATGCCTTCCTGTTCACCGGCACCCGCGGCGTGGGCAAGACCACCATCGCACGCATCCTCGCCAAGTCACTGAATTGCGAACAGGGCATCAGCTCCACCCCCTGTGGCACGTGCAGCACCTGCATGGAAATCAACGAAGGCCGTTACGTCGACCTGATCGAAGTGGATGCCGCCTCGCGCACCAAGGTGGACGAAACCCGCGAGCTGCTGGAAAACGTGCAGTACGCCCCCACCCGCGGCCGCTACAAGGTCTACCTCATCGATGAGGTGCATATGTTCTCCAACAGCAGTTTCAATGCTCTGTTGAAGACGCTGGAAGAGCCGCCGCCGCACGTCAAATTCCTGCTCGCCACCACCGATCCGCAGAAGCTGCCGGTGACCATCCTCTCGCGCTGCCTGCAGTTCAACCTCAAGCACCTGTCGCCGGAGCAAATCCGCAACCATCTCGGCATGGTGCTGGAGAAAGAAGGCATCGAATTCGACACCCCGGCCCTCGGCCTCATCGCGCGTGCCGCCGATGGCTCCATGCGCGATGCCCTCAGTCTGCTCGATCAGGCCATTGCCTTCGGTGGCGGCACCCTGCGTGAGTCCGATGTACGCAGCATGCTGGGCAGCATCGAACAGCACCACGTCATTGATTTACTCAATGGCCTCGCCGACGGAGACGCCTGCACTCTGCTCGCACGCGTCGCACAGCTGGCGGAACAGGCACCGGACTTCGCCGGCGTGCTGGCCGAACTGACCTCTACCCTGCACCGTATCGCCCTGGCGCAGGCCGTGCCCGAGGCGGTCAACGACGAGATGGCCGACCGTGAGGCCGTACTGGCACTGGCCGGACGCCTGTCGCCGGAAGATGTGCAGCTCTACTACCAGATCGCCCTTATCGGTCGCCGTGACCTGCCCCTCGCCCCTACCCCGCGTGGCGGCTTCGAGATGGTGCTGCTACGCATGCTGGCCTTCCGCCCGGACACCGGCCGAGACGACACGCCAGCCCGCCCCGCCGCCGCGCAACCCGTTCCAGCAGCAACGCCGGCAAGCCACACCGCACCACAGCAGCCAAGCCCCACCACCGACCAGCCTGCCACACCAGCGGCACCACGTGCCACGGACGCCTCACGACGTGCCAGTGCCATGGCCGACGTGCGCTCCCAGCTTACCGGCAAGACAGGGACGGCAAAAACGGCAAACACCGGCAATGCACCGAACCGGCCCACGCCAACCGGAACCGCACCGCAAGCCATCCGGCAAAGCCCGGCCCCGCAAACACCACCCGTCACCGCCCCACGGGATCAGGCACCCGTCCCCGTCACAGACGATGTGCCGACGATGCCGGACTATATGAAAGAAGAGATCCCCCCGGCATACGGCAGCACCCAGGCCGCCGCTGCGCCCACGATGGATAGGCTTGAGACGCTGGCCGTAGCCGAGCCCTCACCGGCAGCCCCCCCCCCCGCGATATCCATCGAGGCGGTGCCGGACCCGGACGAATGGGAAACCCTCGCCACCGCTCTGGGCTTGAAGGGTGTCAACCAGCAGCTGGCACTGAACTGTGCACTGAAGGACCGACAGGGCAACCACTTCGCACTCAGTCTCGCACCCACCCATGCACAGCTGCTGAGCAAGCCGCGCGAGAATCTGCTACGTGAAGCATTGAGCCAACAACTGGGCGAGACCGTCACCCTCAGCATCGACGTGGAACAGACCGGCAACACCAGCCCGGCGGCACGCCAGAAGCAGCGTCAGGCCGCACGGCAACGTCAGGCCGAGACCAGCATCGAACAGGATCACACCGTGCAGGCCCTGCGCGAGACCTTCGCTGCACAGGTCAATCCCGGCTCCGTGCAACCCGTCGATTGACGACTTGCCTCCGTAGGCACGGACAGAAAAACAACCAAACTGTGGGAGGCTTCAGCCGTGAAGGATTTACCAACATTCTTCGCGGCTGAAGCCACTCCCACAATTTCCGCAACAATCATTACATAGAGTAAGAAAACCATCACGGGCATGGCCCGCTCCAAAAACTCTTGGGAATAGGCGTGTCAAAAACCTGAACCATTACTCCTCCCTCAGGTATAATTCCCGCCTGTTGTAAACCGAAAATGAGGTTAGACATCATGATGAAAGGTGGTATCGGCAAGCTCATGAAGCAGGCCCAGGAAATGCAGGAAAACATGAAGAAGGCCCAGGAAGAGCTGGCTAACATGGAAGTCACCGGCCAGTCCGGCGGCGGCATGGTCAGTGTGGTTATGACCGGACGCCATGACCTCAAGCGCGTTTCCATCGACGACAGTTTGATGGGCGATGACAAGGAAATGCTCGAAGACCTGCTGGCTGCCGCGGTAAACGATGCCGTGCATCAGGTGGAGGCCAATACACAGGAAAAGATGTCCGGTATGACGGCAGGCATCAATCTTCCAGATGGCTTTAAGATGCCATTCTAACCCACTGTTATTAATTAACTATTCCACTTAAAGCCTTGGAATTTAGCCCCCTCATCAGTCGCCTCATCGAGGATCTGCGCTGCCTGCCCGGCGTCGGCCCGAAGTCGGCACAACGCATGGCCTTTTATCTGCTGGAACACGACCGCGAGGGTGCCGTGCAGCTCGCCCGATCCCTGCAGGAGACGGCGGACAAGATCGGCCACTGCCACCACTGCCGCACCCTGAGTGAAACGGACACCTGCCCGCTGTGCGCCAACGCCACCCGCGACCATGGCCAGCTGTGCGTGGTGGAATCCCCCGCCGATGTGCGCGCCATCGAGCAGTCCACCGCCTACCGCGGCCTGTACTTCGTACTCATGGGCCACCTCTCGCCACTGGACGGCATCGGCCCGGCGGAGATCGGCCTGGACCAGCTGGAGTCACGTCTGGCCAAAGGCGGGATCAGCGAGGTCATCCTCGCCACCAATCCCACCGTGGAGGGCGAGGCCACCGCCCATTACATCAGCGTCATGGTGCATGCCCAGGGCATCCGCAGTACCCGCATCGCCCATGGTGTGCCCCTCGGCGGCGAGCTGGAATACGTCGATGGCGGCACCCTCTCCCACGCCTTTGCCGGTCGTCGCGAAATCTGATCCGCCGGTCTGCCCGGCACCGCCCCCTCATTAAAGATCCCCTAGTCACTGCCGCTGAGAGGGCAGACCGTAGCAACACATCCATACTTTGCCGAGGGGCTGCATGTACGACAACCTGGTGGAAAATCTGCACGATGAACTGGTGATGCGATATGCGCCACTGGTGAAGCGCATTGCCTACCACCTGAAGGCCCGTCTGCCCGCCACGGTGCTGGTGGATGACCTGCTGCAGGCCGGCATGATCGGCCTGCTCGAAGCAGCAAAAAAGTACGATGCCAATCAGGGCGCCAGCTTCGAGACCTACGCCGGTATCCGCATCCGTGGCTCGATGCTGGATGAGCTGCGCCGCAACGACTGGGCACCGAAGTCGGTACACCGTAAGGTGCGCGACATCACCCGTGCGATTCGTGAGATCGAAAACCGCGAGGGCCGCGACGCGCGCGACGAGGAAGTCGTCGAGGCCCTGGGCATCAGCAAGGCAGAGTATTTCAAGACCCTGCAGGATGTCTCCACCCACCGGGTGCTGAGCTGGGATGAGATCGGCATCGACGAAGACGCCATCGGCCAGTCCATCATGGATACCAAGCCCGGCATCCAGGATCAGCTGGAGAAACAGCATTTCCGCGAACGCCTTTCCGAGGCCATCGCCACCCTGCCGGAACGGGAAAAGATGACCGTGGCCCTGTATTACGAATCCGAACTCAATCTGCGCGAGATCGGCGGCGTGCTCAACGTCAGCGAATCCCGCGTCAGCCAGCTATTGAGTCAGGCGCATATTCGCCTACGGGCTCGCATGAAGGACTGGATTGGGCAACAATAGGCGTTTGTCGCAATGCCAGATCCCGCCATGCCCTGTTTCACCTCCCAAACCGTGATGCGCAAGCGCCGCCTGCACAACGCCACCCGCCTGCACGAGCGCAATTTTTCCAAGCTGCTTCTGGTGATTCCGGGTATCCGCGACATCGCCACTCCGCTCTGCCTGCAGGGCCGTGGCAACACACGCCTGGCCGTGGAGGTGCTGGAGAAGAGCAAATACACAACCACCTTTTCCCTGCAGCTGCAACAATGCAGCAGCCACCGCTGGCTGCCCTCCCTGCACATGAAGGTCCGCACTTACCACGACGTCTATGTCGCCGAAGTCCTGGCCTTTCAGGGCCATCAACGTCTGGATTCCCGCTACACTTACCCCAATCCACGCATGTATCACCGTGACGAGAAATGGCAACTCAACCACTTTCTCGGTGACTGGCTCGACCACTGTCTGCGCAGTCGTTGCATTTTTCGCGATGAAATCCAGCCCATTGACGCCTGAAACAGGCGCCACAGCAAGGAGACATTGATCAATGCCGTGGGCCGGAAAGGGCTATGATGGACAATCCAAACGAAACAGCAGCCTTAAGAACAAGCCGAACTGTTCCGATAAGTCATTGTGTGGCAATGAAAGGTGAAAAGATAAAAATCACCCGTTTACTCTGTGATTATTCTGTCGATTGAGTAATATATTTTACTCATGGCAACGCTAACAGCCACTGTGGTTCACCATAGAACAATAATAATCAATACGTACATACGGCAACACAGCAAACAGGTTGACCAGTATTTAGCGTCAATAATACAAGAAGGTAACTATGTATAGATGGGCCAAATACATTGTTTTTGCCCTGGCAATGGTGTTCAGTAACACGGCAGCTCTGGCAGCCGTAGATTACATCCTGGAACAGAAATTCCACACTGAACTTGCCAAGGCCGAACAGGGTGACGCCAAGGCGCAATATGCTATTGGTGAGATGTATGAAAAAGGCAGGGGCATCGAGAGGAATCCGCGCCAGGCCTTCAGCTGGTACAGCAAAGCCACCCAGAAAGGCAACATGAAGGCTGAATACAAGCTGGGAGTGGCCTATCTGAACGGCAATGGCATCCGCAAGAATTACCAAAAGGCACATAACTGGCTCAAGAAATCCAGCAACAAGGGATATGTGCGCGCCCAATACTACCTGGGAACACTCTATGAAAATGGTCTGGGGACGGCTCAGGATCTTGATAAAGCCCTGGAATGGTACAAACGGGCCCTCAGAGGAGGCTATGATGCGGGTGCTGCAGGCATGCAGCGCGTAACCCAGTTGCAGAAGCAGCAACAAGAGAATCTCGCCAATCTTCGCCAGAAAGCCCTTGATGCGGCAAAAAAACTGAAGGAAAAAGCCCTAAAGCCAAAACCGGCGGTACCCGCAACAGCATCTATACCACTGACGACCAAGCAGCGGATACAGGCCGGTGGCTGGCAAAAACGCGGCAAGGCGGTCGAATACCTGCCCTCTGCCACCACCCACTGCAAGGATTTGGACAGCCGCATAGAGTGCGAATCAAAGACTCTGACGCGTAATATTGGCATGGCGGATATCGACTTTCAGACCAAGGCCACCCTGTCCGGCTTCAAGGAGGATGGCTCATTCACAATCTCGTACCGAAATAATGTGCTGAAAATCACCATCACCGATGAGGAGTTCGCCAGCTCCGGGGCGAAGCTCCCCGTGCGCGAGGGCTGGCAGGAAACGGAGCACAAGCTGACCTGTATTTTTGAAGACGACACACATCTGAACTGCAAGAAAAACAAGCTGCGTAATGTAAAGTTACACCGCTAGTACTCTTTCAATGTGATATTGCCGGGTTCAGTTGGTCTGGTGGAGGACTAGTGTAGTGTCCTGAATAAAGCGTATATTCAGGACACTACACTCAGGCGGCGAGCTGTCTGGCCAGAGACTCCAGACCCTCGCGATCATGCAGGATTGTCTCCCAGAGATCGACCACGCAATCGGTATCAATGCCGAGATGTTTCACCACCCCATCCAGCCGTTCAGCACGAAGCTCGTCCCCGGCCTCGTCGTCCAGCAGGATATCCACCACCTGTAACAGGTAAGCGTAGTCCGAAAAATCCCCGTTATAGTCCACGCTATGATGCCGGGCAACCGCAGCAATCACCTCTTCAGGCAGCTGCCAGGCTCGCAACAACTGCTCACCAATGTGCGCATGATTCATTCCCAATACACGGTCCTCAATTTCC
This sequence comes from uncultured Ectothiorhodospiraceae bacterium, assembly GCA_964614545.1. Lineage (GTDB taxonomy): Bacteria > Pseudomonadota > Gammaproteobacteria > SZUA-152 > SZUA-152 > DRQN01. The sequence goes on along the minus strand of CAZTPE010000010.1, from coordinate 19,879 downwards.
ACGTGTGGCGTATCCGGTGACTGTAATTGACAGTCGGCAATGGCATCACAGGCTTCCGCGAACTGGCTCACCAGGAACAGATGGCCGATATCACGCAGCAGGGCCGACAGATAGGCCAGCCCGGGTTTGATGCGCTTGCGCAGGGGGCGCTGTGAGGCCAGGGCCTGGGCCATGGAGCCGGCGGCCACCGCCTTCCACCAAAAACCTTCGCGTTCCAACATGGCCTTACCACTGGCCGGCAGAGATCCCATGGCCACTAGCCCCAGCGCGATACCCATGACGCCGTCGTAACCCAGTACGGTGATCACTGCTTTTTCGACGGACTCAATACGCCCCTGAAATCCGAAAAATGGGGCATTGGCGTAACGGATAATCTGCCCTGCAAGGGCGGGATCACTGGCAACAATGTTGCTCAGCTCCCGGACATGGGCGACCGGATCCTGCATCAGGCGCAGCAGTTTTTGCCCTACCTCGGACATTACCGGCAAGCCGTCACTGGTTTTGAGCGCCATAGAAATCTGTTTTTTCCAGGGGGCATGAATATCGATAACCTCCGCCTCAATGGGAGCCTTCCATTGCAAGCCCCCCTGGCGCAGCATGACGGTCATTTCATCAACCGGCAGCGGCTTGCTGTAATAATAACCCTGCACGTAAGTGCAATTCAGTTTGCGCAGGTAGGCCTCTTGCTCGGCCCCCTCCACGCCTTCCGCCACCGTTTCCAGCCCCAGGGAATGGGCCAGGTGAACGATGGAATGGGTAATCGCCGCTGATTCACTATCAACCATGACATCCTTGACGAAACTGCGATCGATCTTCAGCGTATCGATGGGGAATCGTTGCAAATAGCTGAGTGAGGAATAACCCGTGCCAAAGTCGTCGATGGCGATGCGCACACCGAGATCCCGCAGTGCGGTAAGGATCTCAATGGTGGCCTTGGGGTTGTTCATGGTGGCGCCTTCGGTGATTTCGAGCTCCAGCCAGCGAGATTCCAGGCCGGTTTCCTGCAAGGCCTCCTGCACCATTCCGACCAGATTATGTTCATCACCAAACTGCAGTGCGGAGAGATTGACCGCCACCCGAAACGGCGCCAGGCCCTGCTGTTGCCAGACCTTGTTCTGAGCACAGGCAGTCCGTAGCACCCATTCCCCCAGCGAGATAATTATGCCGCTGGACTCGGCCAAGAGAATAAAATCCAGCGGCGGGATCATGCCCAGTTCAGGATGCTCCCAGCGCAGCAACGCCTCCAGAGACTTCACTGTGCCGGTCTTTGGATCAAGGATGGGCTGGTAATGAATGGAAAATTCACCTCGTTCCATGGCATGACGCAGATCGGCTTCCAGGGTGAGGCGACGGATCTCTTCAGCATGGATCTTGGCATTGAAGAAGCGCAGGCAGGCACGGCCCTGCTGTTTGGCCGTATACATCGCGGCATCGGCGTGTTTCATCAACAAACTGGCATCTACGCCATCGCTGGGGTAAATGGCAATACCGATACTGGGCGTGCAGGCCACTAACTGCTCTTTCAAGGCGATGGGTTGTGACAGGGACTTCAGAATCTGACGCGCGACCTTTTCCGCATTGGCCGGGGAACCGATCCCCGTCAGCACACAGCCAAACTCATCGCCACCCAAGCGAGCGAGAATATCGCGGCCACGCACACCGGCCGTCAGCCGCTCACTCACCTGCTTCAATAGGTGATCACCGGCATCATGGCCATAGGTATCATTGACTGACTTGAAACGGTCAAGATCAATGAACAGCACCGCTAGTTTTTCCGTGTTGCGCTCTGCCTGCAGCAAACTGGCGGTCAGACGATCACGAAACAGGGCACGATTGGGCAAACCGGTGAGCGGATCGTGGGTTGCCAAGCGTTCCTGATCCAGCCGGGCCGCTGCCAGTTCACCACGCAGTTGGCAGCGTTCGATGGTAAATTCCAGTGTGCGCACCAGCAACTGAGAATTGGTTTCACCGCGCAGCAGATAGTCCGTCGCGCCTGCCGCACACAGGCCCCTGGCCTGTGCCTCTTGTGCAGGGTTGGCCAGTAGAATCAGGGGCGTGTCAGGCAGATGCTGATTCTGCCATTGCTTCAGATTCCCGGTTTTGTCGCCAAAACAGGTCACGTCTACAACCACAGTATCAAAGTGAGCAGCACCAATAATAGACTCTGCCACCGACAGATCAGCCGCATGGGTCAGCCCAAAACAGCCATTTCCCGCACTGCGCAGGGCATCGACAACCCAGCGGACATTGCTGGCATTACTCTCAATCAACAGAACCCTGGCGGAAACTTCAGGCTTCATCAATACTCCAGACCACACATGTATTATTTGCAACAGGGATAGCCAGTTCATTGTGGAATGCCAGGCTGGCCTATTGAAGTTCTTCGTTATGCCAACTTGTCGGCAGCAGGCCTCCGCTTCTTTAAGAGGAAATAGGTCTAAAAAAACAAAAATTTATCAACCTGAACAGCAGATGAGCAGGCTGACTCTCTAGCCGGAAAAAGACCGCTAGAATCTGCGGCTATGAGCCTCCATTTCAATAATTCACGTTTGCGGATTAATAAAGCAGGAAACAACAAAAAGCCCATCTGCAACACGTGCTGATGGGCTCATCTAATCCTGGTTATCACGACTGAAGCCAAGAGGCCTCTGCAAGGGGTTAGGGCTTCAGTTTTTCCTTGATTGCCGCCAAAACCGCCTCACTGGGACCTGCTGCATCGACATTCAGCAGCAGGCCTTCATTTTCATAGAAGCCAATGAGCGGTGCGGTCTTTTCATTGTAGGTTTCCAGCCGATGAGAGATGGCCTCTGCGGTCTCATCATCACGCTGAATAATGGGGCTGCCACATTTGTCACAGATACCTTCCTGCTTGGGGGGATTGCTTTTGACATTGTAAATCGCCTGACAATCAGCATTGGAGCAGGTGCGGCGAGTGGTCAGACGATCCAGGATCACTTCGCGTTCAAGATTGAAATTGACCACCATGTCCAGTTTGATATCCAGCTTTTCCAGCAGGCTCTTGAGCGCTTCGGCCTGGGGAATCGTGCGCGGAAAACCATCCAGCAAAAAGCCCTGTTCACAATCCGGTTCCAGGAGACGCTGCGCCATAATGCCCATGATGAGATCATCTGACACAAGGTCACCCGATTTCATCAGAGACTCTATCTGCTTGCCCAGTTGGGTGCCCGCTGCCACGGCACCGCGGAGAATATCACCAGTGGATATCTGCACCGAACCATCCAGTTCAGTCAACAGTTTTGCCACTGTGCCCTTACCTGCACCCGGGGCGCCTAGAAGTATCAATTTCACTTAAGTTACCTCTTTTTATCGTTAGAATTATCATTAAAATAACATCTGAATCCGCGACCCACTAAACCGAACCTTCAACCTGGATTAATCAGTTGAACGGTAGAAAAGAATGACGCAAAATCAACTCAAACTTCCTGACAGGCTACTGATCAATCACTGTTGTCAGATTGATAGGCCCTGTCGCCATCACGCAGAAAGAGGCCACGTGGCAGGATGATTTCTTCACGCCCTCTCAGACCCTGACGGATCTCGGTCATGGCAAAATCTTCGATGCCGGTGATCACGGGCTTCATGCGTACCTGCCCATCCTGCAACACGGCCAAATACACCTGGCCCTCACGGTTCAACAGCGCCTCAAAGGGCACCTTGATGGCATGGGGGTTCCAGGCAGTACGAATCTCCGCATCCACGGTCTGGCCCAGGCGCAGATCAGGCGCCTGAGCACCGAGACTGATAAATACCTTCACCGGGTTGGTATTCGCTTCCTGCTCCGTCACAGCACCCAGGCGGGTGACCGTCTCCTGCCATTCCAGATCCGGGAAGGCATCACTGGTGGCCAACACCACCTGGCCCACCAAAATACGGCTGCTGTCGGCAGCATCCACATGCACTTCAATTTCACGTTGTGCCTCGCTGGCAAGCACAAATAGGGAGTTTGTCGGCATCACCCACTGGCCGACTTCGGCCTGGCGATGCATTATTGTGCCGGAGAATGGCGCCGTGATTTTCTGCTTTTCCAGCGCCAGCGTGGCATTCCGGGCCGCTTCCATTACCACACTGGCACGCGCACGCGCGGCCCTTAAATTCACTTCGGCATCTTTCACAAATCGTTCGGCCACAGCACCTTTCTCATGAGCCCGGCGCAATCGCTCCCACGTGCGCTCTGCCCGGCCGATATCCTCACGCGCATTGACCAGATCCGCCTGTATCTGTTCCAGGTGCGCGGGCAACTCACGGTCATCCAGACGGGCCAATAATTGCCCGCTCTGTACCCTGTCCCCCTGACTCACCGGTACCGTTGTCAGACGGCCGGCACGCGAGGGATGGATCACCATCCGCTGCCGACTGACGATGTGCCCGGGCACCACGATGGACTGGTAGATCTCCCCCGTCTCGGGGAAGGTGGTCTGCACCGCCAATCCTTTGCTGAAATAAAACTGCCCGCCCTTGAAGGCGGCAAAACCCAGTGCCGCCAATACCATCACAAGCAGCAAGGTACGACCGGAAAAAAGCCTCTGTAGCCGGCTTGGTGGGCGAGACGGCACCTCATCAAAGGTGAACGGGTCAATATCATAGAGGCTATCGTCTGTGTCCCGATGGCTGTCTTGGCGGTCGCGATACTTGCGGCCCAGGGGCTGCTCGGGATCGATGATGATCTCCACCTCACCATCATATTCTATGGATTCATCCATCCCACTGCTGGATTCGGCGGAATCTGATGCATTCCTCCGGAATCTGTCTTCCGCAACCGGCGCGGGCGTCTTCGCCGCGTCTTCCGGGGCCGCATCAGTCACTGGCTCTGGCGCAGGCGCCTGTGTGGGGAAGGGCTGTGTAAAGGACTGTGCGCTACTGGCCACGGCCCGCTCAATCATGCTCAGCGGCTCGGCTTCAGGGTTCTTTGTTACCGGCTCCGCAGACACCATATTTTCGGTGGAGGATTGTGCGCCCACCCTCTCCAGCGGTGGGTTATCCGCTGGGACATCCGCTACCAGCAATACAGGAATGGTCTTTTTGCCTTTGGCAGCGGGAGCCGGGACCGTCTGGATCGGCGTCATCAGCGGGACATCCACTGGCTCACTGCTGCTGGCTTGCGACACAGCCTCTGTGGATTCGCGCCCCTCAAACAGCAGACGGCGGATGTGACCATCCAGCGCACCGGCATCGACCGGCTTGGTCATCACCTGATTGGCGCCGGCATCGTAGACCTTGACCAGCACCTCAGCATCGGTAGAACCGGTAATGACGATGATAGGCAACTGACTGAGTCTGGGCTGCCCACTCTGACGCAGGGTGCGAATCAGGTCATCACCGTCCATCCCTGTGGAGGATACTTTGAGATCGGTGAGCAACAAATCGTAGTCACCCTGAACCAGGGCGACAACGGCGGGTTCGGCAGACTGAAAATAGTCTACCTGGTAACCACTGGGCTCCAGCATACGGCGCATAACAAAGGCGGCGGTGCGGCTGTCATCGACATAGCACAAACGTGCGAGAGGCTTTTTCGCCTCTGGTGGGTGAGCGGAGAGCTTCTCACTCATGGCCATTATTACTCATGAAAAACAAACTCTGGAACGATTTCAACGGGCGCGCGGCACTTTTCCCGTGACTGTCGCAGTCTTCGGGGCTCCATTTATTGCTTGCGGCCTCTGCGGGACGATGAAATAGACGTGCCCATTATTATCTGTGTTGTGCCCATGCCCTCTCCCGGCATCGCTGCCACTATAAGATTACGCGCCAGCTAAGTAAACTCGCCCCTGGTTGCGGCAACTCGTCGTTTGATGCAACATAGCCGGACAATAATAAGATCGGCGGAGGCCTGTACGGGCCGCTCGCAGACATCAATTCTTTGATTGAGAGGAGTGGTTATGATTGACTTGCTGACCTATATGGTAGGTACTGTCGCGGCTATAGGCTTCGCCCTGCTGGTGTATCTTGTCTTCCAAATCTACGGTTCAGATACTTACACCCGTGAAGACTGATTAGCTGCAAGCTGATTACAAAATCGGCACCCACAGGTTGTTACCTGTGGGTGCCGATTTCATTTCGTCCCTTACATTACACCTCGCCAGAAACAAGCACACCTCCTTACCCCTTCGGCCCTGCCGGCAACCAGACGTGCACCGCCGCACCGCCTAGCTCACTTTCACCAATCTCCAGCGTTCCACCATACAACTGTACGATATCCCGCACGATAGAGAGGCCGATACCATGTCCGGCAATATCCGAATCGGCCCGGCGACCGCGCTGCATGACATAGCGCACCATTTCGGAAGGGATGCCTGGGCCATCATCCTCGACGTGAATAAACAGATCCATTTCACCATTGCGCGGCCCGGCTTCGGCACGAGCCCGCACATGCACCTGTCCCCGACACCATTTAAAGGCGTTGTCTGTGAGGTTGCCAACAATCTCCATCAGGTCACCCTCATCACCGGCAAACTCCAAATCGGGCTGCAGCTCGGTCACCGTTTGCACCCCCTTGTCAGCATAAACCTTGTGTAGACCGGCCAGTACTTTCTCCACAATACCCTGTACGGCGATGGGCGCAGACAATACCGTCCAGCCCGAGGTCGCTGCACGCCGCAACTGATAACCCGTGAGCTGATTCATGCGCTCCACCTGCTCCAGCACGACGTTGGGCAGATCGGTTTTACCATCACGGTTTTCCGCCGCACTCTGCAGGATCGCGAGGGGCGTTTTGAGGCTGTGGGCGAGATCGCCGAGGGTTCGCCGGTAACGCTCCAGGTGTTCTCGCTGATGGGAGAGCAGGCCATTGATATTACTGGTCAGTGTCTGCAGTTCGAGCGGATAACGCCCCTTCAGACGAGTCTGCGCACCCTCTTCGATGGCGCGCAATTCATTGGCGGCATGCTTCAATGGCAACAACCCCCAGCGCAGGATGCCCCACTGAACCGCCAGCAGCAGCAATGCCACGCCCCCCAGCGTCCCCCACAGGCTGCCTCGGAAGGCCGCGATCCGGGCATCAAATTCGGTCATGTCCTGCGCGACACTGAAGGTATAGTCTTGCCCGGGATCAGGAGAATCACTCCACACCACGCCGTAGCTGAACAAATAAAGCCGGTGGCCGTCAGGTAAGGTAACCTGCCGGCTGCTCTGAGCCAGACGGGGAAGGTTCTTTGTGAAAGGGATCGACATACCCTGTATGGATTCCGAGCGCCACAACCATTCCCCATCATTACTGGATACCTCTCCATAGAGACCGGATTCCGGATCGTAAAAACGTGTGTCCGGCAATTCCTTATCCATGATGAGTCGCCCGTCATCACCCATCTCAGCAGCGGAAATCAGGGCATAGACATGCCCGAACATGCGCTCTTTCATGTCCTTTTCAATGCTGTCGTGATAGATTTTTTCGAGGGTAATCTCGGCTAGCCCAAAGAAACTGAAGAGCACCGCACTGGCCGCAATCAGCACGCGGGTATTCAGGGAAAGGGGCATCAGGTGCTGCGGTTCTCAGTGGTCGGTGTCAGGGCAAACCGATAGCCCCGGCCACGCAGGGTTTCTATGACGTTCAGAACGCCGTCGGGATCGAGCTTGCGGCGCAAACGGCCAATGAAGACCTCGATGACATTGCTGTCACGGTCGAAGTCCTGATCATAGATGTGCTCAGTGAGCTCGGACTTGGACACGACCTGACCCGCGCGCAATACCAGATACTCCAGCACCCGATACTCATAGGCGGTCAGTTCGATGGACTTTTCATCGACAATCACCTGCTGAGTGCCAATGTCAACATGCAGCGAACCGAAAATCAGCTCTGACTGGGTCCAGCCGGCAGACCTGCGCATGAGCGCCTTGAGACGCGCCAGCAATTCCTCCATGTGGAAAGGCTTGACCAAATAGTCATCGCCGCCGGCTTCGAGGCCTTCGACCTTATCCTGCCAGCGATCCCGGGCAGTGAGAATCAGGATCGGAAATGCCTTGCCTTCACTGCGCAAATGGCGAATCAGATCGATACCGGACAGCTTGGGCAAGCCCAGATCCACCACACCCACATCAATGGGATATTCACGCCCCAGGTATTGCCCCTCCTCACCATCGGCAGCCTGATCCACAACGAAACCTTCTTGCCGCAAACGGGTGGCAAGTTCTTCACGCAAACGCAATTCGTCTTCGACAACCAAGACACGCATAGCACTAAATCTCTTGAGGAGAAGCCGGGTAGGCAGGGATAAAAATCATAAATTCTGAAAGGCGGCACATCGCTGTTAGATTAGCGCCATTGCATTGAAATGCAAGGAGGAAATGTCATCCGGGTGGACTGCCACCCGTCTGACACGGGACGTGCGTTCAATCGTGAAGATATGGGACAGGCGCCCAGGGGGTCTGGAGCGCCATTTCCTTGTCCCGCGCAAAACAACATTAAAGGGTCATGATGAAATCGACCAGCTTATCAATATTGGCATCGGAAACACGCGGTGAGTATGGCGGCATGGGAGCAGTGCCCCAGACGCCCTTACCGCCTTTCTTGATCTTGACGGCCAGCTTGGCCCTGGCATCGGCATCGTCCTTGTATTTGGCAGCAACCTCTTTCCAGGATGGGCCGACGATCTTTTTATCAACACTGTGGCAAGCCATGCAACCGCTCTTTTTGGCCAAGGCCAGATCAGCCATTGCGGAACCCGAGATAGCCATGGAAACCAAACCTAATGCGATTAAAACTTTTCTCATTACTTACCCTCCACAGGCAAAATTTCCACAATACCGCGAAGGTACTCCGCAAAAACTGAACACGCACTGAACATGACTAAATTACTCAGGTATAACCTTTAAATCGCTGCGTGTTCTTGCGCAAACGGGCCTGAGTCTCTGCCCAGGGCGCATGCCATACCAGGCCAGAGCGCATCAATCCACGGCACAGACGCAGCAGCCCGTCGACATCATCACAGTGGACAAATTCAGGCGCCGGACCCTGTGCCTTGGGACAATCCATGCCACCGTCGAAGCATTGATTGTGATAGTTGCCCAGTGGCAGGGTCAGGCCGATGGTGGGAATACCCCAGGCCGTTGCAGCGCTTGCCTCACAGGAGCCGCCATCCATGATGCGTCGCTGGTGCCTGTCCGGCAGCAGCCTTTCCGCCAGATCCGAGAGCAGGCGCATACCCCCCGGGTCGAAGGTCGTACGCCGATCTCCCAGGCGCACTACCGGCCCCTTGCCGATGCACGCACCGGGCAGCGTCCGCGAGGCCTCCAGGCTGACACACACCAATGGGCGGCGTCGCTCATCCAGCCAGCCCAGGTCGAAGTGCCGCACGGCACCGACAAAGCCCACTTCCTCCGCCCGCGTCAGCAGGCCCAGAAAGGGTGGCCGACTGGCCTTGCCACGTTTGAACAGATCGATGGCCGTAGAGACAATCGCAAACACCCCGGCCAGATCATCGACAGCGCGGGCATAAATGCGCTTACCGCTACGCCAGTATGGTGCTCGGAATTGCAGGCCACCGAACAGCTGCCTTGCCGGCAGGTGACACGCCAGTTCACTGCTGAGCTGAACCACGGCACTGCCCATCGCCCATCCCTGCTTGAGCAGTTTGACCTTTCTCAGCCGTCCCTCTCCCAGCACCCTCTCCCCGTCAGACAGCCAGACCTCGGCCCCGGCCACATGCTTGACAGGCGAGCCCCCCAGCCATTTTACGGCGAGGCGCCTTTCATCGAGCCAGCGCACACCGTGAAAGCCCGGATGATCCATGTGGGCGATAAACAGGCGCACCGGCTGTTCGGACCTTTCCCACAGCAGGCGGCGATAGGCTGCGCGTGAATCAACACCGACGATCAGATTGCCCGCTGGGTCCTCGAAACAGGGCACGCCAGCACGCTGCAGGTGCGCGGTGACACAGCGCAGCACATGCACCTCCCGGAAGGGGGCGGTGGGCTGGGAGAGAATATCCTTGAGAAGTTGCTGGCGGGAGGTGGTCAGCATGAAAAGAAAGGGTTAATCCATAGGGGGTGCATCACGCCGATCGGCAAAGTGAGTCACATCGCCCATCTGCAGTTCGCCGTCGTGAACGGCACCTTCGGCAATGGCGATGACCCGGCTGGTAAGCTTGCCGCGGATGCGCGCCGTGGAGATGATTTCCATCTTCTCGCGCGCCACCAGACTCCCCTTCACCTGCCCGGCAATGAGCACATTGTTGGCGACGATATCACCGACCCAACGACCGCCTTCGGCGATCACCAGGGTGCCATCGATGTCACAGTCACCCTCGACGCACCCATAGACGATGCAGTGACCCGCCCCACCCATGGCGCCCGTGAAATGCGCTTCGGGACCAATGCTGGTGGCGAAGCCCTCGACCCGGTCGAGAATCCGCCGGCCCTTCGCCTTACCCAGATTAATGTTTGGCTCTTTACTCACCACTGAATCACGCGCATGCCGACACGCCGCTACCTGTGGCGCTGAAAAATGAGACAGGCATTGGTGCCGCCAAAGCCGAAGCTGTTGGACATCACCGTATTGAGGCCGGCATTGTCGATGCGCTCACGGGCAATGGGAAAGTCCGCCGCCGCAGGGTCAATGGTCTCGATATTCGCCGAGGCGGCAACGAAATCATTCTCCATCATCAAAATAGAGTAGATGGCTTCGTTGACGCCCGCCGCGCCCAGGGCGTGGCCGGTCAGCGATTTGGTGGAATTGATGTGTGGCACGTCGTCACCAAATACCTCGCGCAGCGCGCCCAGTTCCTTGGTGTCACCCACCGGTGTGCTGGTGCCATGAGCATTGATATAGTCGACCTTGCCATCGACCGTGGCCAGCGCCTGCTGCATGCAGCGCACGGCACCCTCGCCGGAGGGCTGCACCATATCGTGGCCATCACAGGTCGCGCCATAGCCCACCAGCTCGGCATAAATCTTCGCTCCGCGCGCCTTGGCGTGCTCCAGCTCTTCCAGCACCAGCAAACCACCGCCGCCGGCAATCACGAAGCCATCACGATTGGCATCGAAGGCCCGTGAGGCCTTGTCCGGGGTGTCGTTGTACTTGGATGACATGGCGCCCATGGCATCAAACAGCACGGACTGGCTCCAGTGCAGCTCCTCGCCACCGCCGGCAAAAACGATGTCCTGCTTGCCCAGCTGGATCAGTTCCATGCCGTTGCCGATGCAGTGCGCGCTGGTGGAACAGGCGGAGCTGATGGAATAGCTCACGCCCTTGATCTTGAAGGCGGTGCCCAGACAGGCGGAGGTGGTGCTGCCCATGGTGCGCGGCACCATGAATGGCCCGACCTTGCGCACGCCTTTGGAACGCAGCAAATCGGCGGCCAGCACCACGTTTTCGTTGGAGGCGCCGCCGGAACCGACCACCAGGCCGCTGCGCGGATTGGACACCTGCTCCCCGCTCAAACCGGCATCTTCGAGGGCCTGTTGCATGGCGAGATAATTGAACGCCGCTGCATCACCCATGAAGCGGCGCAGCTTACGATCAATGAGCTCCTCGGTGTTCAGGCGCACCGGGCCATGTACTTGGCTGCGGAAACCAAGATCGGCATATTCCTGACTGAATTCGATGCCGGAACGCCCTTCACGTAGTGAGTTCAACACTTCCTGCTTATTATTTCCGATACTGGATACGATGCCCAGGCCGGTGATTACAACGCGTCTCACAATGCTTTCCTCGCTTCCTCAGAAATTTTCAGTGGAGGTAAACAGGCCGACCCGCAGGTCCTTTGCAGAATAGATTTCCCGGCCATCGACTTCCATTACCGCATCGGCAATACCCATCACCAGCTTGCGCATGATGACGCGCTTCATATTAATGCGATAGGTCACCTTTTTGTTGGCTGGTGTCACCTGTCCGGTAAATTTCACCTCACCGGCGCCGAGTGCTCGCCCACGTCCCGGGCCACCACTCCAGCCGAGGAAGAAACCCACCAGCTGCCACATGGCATCGATACCCAGACACCCGGGCATCACCGGATCACCCTCGAAGTGGCACTCAAAAAACCACAGATCAGGCGTGATATCCAGCTCGGCGATGATTTCACCCTTACCATAGGTACCACCGGTATCGGCAATGCGGGAGATACGATCACACATCAGCATAGGCGGCAACGGCAGCTGGGCATTGCCTTCGCCAAATAGCTCACCCCGACCGCAGCTGAGCAATTCCTCACGGGAATAACTGCCTTGTCTGGGTGAAATTTCAGTTTCGATTGACGACATACGAGCGATCCCCATGCTTGCCTGTAGTTTTTTTAAATTTGGAATAAGTAAAAGAGTCAGTAATAAAAGATAGCGCCGTGCGGTAATATTCCGCCCGGCGGCGTTTGCCGGCGTAGATTACCATACCCCGTCAGGGTTTTGGGAGCCGTCGGGCTAAGAGCGCCCAGCGGGACGGCTCTCCGGGTTGGCGGAATCCATGCCGGCGTCAACCTCCTCGCCATCCCAGAAGCCGTCGCTATTGGAGTCGACGTGGGTCAGGTCGATGAAATATCGTTCGATCTCCAGAAAGCGACGCCTCACGAAGATTTCCTCCGTACCTCGATCACGTTCGGCAGCTGTTCGACCTTTGCGAGTACACCGCTGAGTTGGGTGACATCGTGTACATCCAGCGACAGGGTCATGTCAGCAATGTGGGTACGCCGATCCGTGAGCGTATTCACGCCCATCACGTTGAGCCGTTCATTACTGAGGATCTCGGTTATGTCACGCAGCAGACCCTGGCGATCGTAGGCATGCACCAGAATCTCCACCGGATAGGTGTTCTGAGTATTCTGTGACCAATCCACCTCCAGCAGGCGTTCCTGCTCCGCCTGCTGCAGGCGCAGCAGATTGGGGCAGTCACGGCGGTGAATGGTGACGCCACGGCCACGGGTGATATAACCGACGATGACATCAAAGGGAACCGGCTTGCAGCAACGCGCCATGTGGGTCATCAGGTCACCCACACCCATTACATGCACGTCACCACCACCGACCACTTTCGACTTGCGTGCTACCGGCGGCGGGATCTCCGTGGCTGGAGGCAGCACCTGTTCATTGACCGCACCGGCGATCTGCGCGCTGGTGATATCACCACAACCCAAGGCAGCGAGGAAGTCATCCAGATTTTCATACTTAAAGCGCTTTGCCAGTTGCTCCAGATTCAGATCCGTCACCGACAGGCGGTGCAGCTCCCGATCCAGCAGCGAGCGCCCATCGCTCACGTTGCGATCGAAATCCTGTAGCCGGAACCAGCTGCGCACCTTGGCGCGTGCACGTGAGCTTTTCAGATAACCCAGATGCGGGTTGAGCCAGTCGCGGCTGGGCGAGGCCTGCCGGGAGGTCAGCACCTCCACCTGCTCGCCATTCTGCAGCTCATAGCCTATGGGCACGATGCGGCCGTTGACCTTGGCGCCGCGGAAACGATGGCCGACATCGGTGTGGATGTGATAGGCAAAGTCCAGTGGCGTCGCCCCGCGCGGCAGATCCACCACCTTACCGTTCGGGGTCAGCACATAGACGCGATCCTGAAACACCTCGGACTTGAAGCGGTCGATGAAATCGCCGGCGTCGCGCTCCTCGTCCTTCCATTCGAGGATCTGCCGTAGCCAGGCGATCTTTTCGCCATACTGCGCATCCTGCTGCCCGCCCTCCTTGTAGCCCCAGTGGGCGGCAACGCCGTATTCGGAATGCTGGTGCATCTCGAAGGTGCGGATCTGGATCTCCAGCGTCTTGCCCTCGGGGCCCACCACGGCGGTGTGCAGGGACTGGTACATGTTCTCCTTGGGAGAGGCGATGTAGTCGTCGAATTCACTGCGGATAGGCTGCCAGCAACTGTGCATCAAACCCAGCACGGCGTAGCAATCGGCCACCGTATCGACCAGCACGCGGGCGGCGCGGACATCAAATAATTCCTTGAAATCCACGGACTTGCCGGACATCTTTCGCCAGATACTGTAGATATGCTTGGGACGCCCGGCGACCTCGCCGTGAATACCGGCGCGGCTCAGCTCGGTGCGGAGCTGCTCCAGCACCAGGTTGATATAGCGTTCACGGTCAACGCGCCGTTCGTCCAGCAACTTCGCCACGCGCATGTAGGTCTCCGGCTGCAGAAAACGGAAACTGAGGTCTTCCAGTTCCCACTTCAGCTGCCAGATGCCGAGGCGGTTGGCCAGCGGCGCGAAGATATCCATGGTCTCCTGCGCCACCCGGCGGCGCTCACCTTCCGGCCGGTGCTTGAGTTCGCGCATGATCCGCACCCGCTCGGCCAGCTTCACGAACACCACCCGAACATCCTCGGCCATGCCCAGCAGCAGCTTGCGCAGACCTTCCAGGTGGCGCGCATCGCCGTTCTGCGTCTGCTGGTGGAATTCATCGACGATGCGCATCTTGCGCACCCCGTCCACCAGCTCGGCCACCGCGCCCGTAAAGGCCGCGCGCACATCATCGGAAGACAGATCGTCTTCACCCAGGCTGCAAATAAAGCCAGCCACCAGGGTGTCGATATCCATGTGCAGGGTGGCGAGGATATCCACCACCGCGCGCGCGCGGCTCACCACATCCTCGCCCGCCCCTTGCTGACGCGCCAGGCCCAGCGCCCGTCCCAGGAGTGAAACGTCAATAGCCGGATTTTTTTCCGCCAGCTGATCCAGCCAGCATTGATCGTAGGTGCAGAAATCACCCTCGGCGGGAGTCTGTGTCGTGACCATCCAGCCTTACTCCTCGACGCACAAACGCGCGTGCTGCAGGGCAATCACCGTCTTGGCATCAACGATCTCGCCCGTGCAGACCTTCGCCAGTGCATCCGTCAGGGGCAACCAGTGGATTTCGATATATTCACCGGTCTCATGGGCAGTGGGTACCGGGGACAGATCGCGGGCAAGAAACAGGTAAATGCGCTCGTCACAAATGCCGGGTGACGGCAGCAAGGTGGCGAGCGACTGCCAGTGTCCAGCCCGCAGGCCGGCCTCTTCACCCAGTTCCCGCTGTGCACAAAGCTGCGGTGCCTCATCCACCTCCAGCCGGCCGGCAGGGATCTCCCACAGCCAGCCATCGACCGCGTAACGGTACTGACGAATCAGGCACACACAGCCTTCCTCATCCAGCGCCAGCGCCCCGGCACCACCGGGATGACGGACAATTTCCAGTACTTCCTGCTGGCCATCGGGAAAGGTCACACACTCTTCATTCAGTGTAAGGGCGCGGCCCTGATAGATAAGCTTGCGGTCTGTGCCCATGCAGGAGATTCGGCCTACCAGGCCGAAGGCAGGCGCTCATTGATGGTAATGATCTTGTTCTTGCTGGTGATATAACCGCCGACAGTGAGATCCCTCAGGATACGGCTGACCATCTCGCGCGAGGCCCCCACCATGCTGGCGATATCGCGCTGGGTCAGGCGCTGAGTCACTACCAGCTTGCCGTCTCGCTCTTCGGCCAGATCCAGCAGGGTATGGGCGACGCGCCCGTAAACATCCATCAATGCCAGGCTGCGCACATTCTCAGTCAGCTCACGCAGACGGCTCGCCAGCCCTCGAATCACGGTCAGAGCAATCTTGGGGTTGCTTTCAAGACACTCATCGAAGGCGGATTTGGACACCACCGCCAAGCGGGTATCTTCCAGCGTCATCACCGTGGCCGAGCGTGGCGCATCATCCAGCATGGCCAACTCACCGAAGTATTCCCCCTCACCCTGGATATTGAGCGTCACCTCTTTGCCTTCCTCATCATTGAGGAACACCTTCACCTTGCCCGACAGCACGATATACAGCGAATCAGAGCGATCCCCTTCGCAGATGACCAGCGTATTCTTTGCATAGTGGCGTGTCACCGCCAAATCCGAAATTGCCTGTAAATCCTCATCAGGCAACCCCTCAAACAACGAAATATTCTTTATATTCATTGCACCAATTCCCATGTCGACATTCCTTTTCGACGACCAATAAAGCGGTAGTGTTGATAAACGTGAAAATATCACAAAAAAAAGCGTGAATATTACCTGGTGACACCATCCCACAGCGCCTATGCTTTTAATTGTCTAGGGACGGCAGAGGGAGAGACACGGATGTCTACCCATACAAGGCAGATTACCCCTCAATATTTCGCGGAATCCTTGCACAGTTAGCCATGAACAGCAATATGTCAAAACAGACACGCCTCAGGCAGGAAGCCGCCATGATACCTATCGAGCAAAAAAAGAAGATACCCGCGGCATGGCGGGAATTCGCTGCGGGCATGGAGTTTCTCCGCCGCTACGGCATCCACAACACCGCCAATTCCGGCGCCATCAGCCGGGACAATCTGCGCCTGCTACATCGCGCCCTGTTGCAGGATAACGAATACCGACAACTAATCACAGCGACGCGCAGGAAAACATCACAACTCACCGCTCCTGACTGGTCAACACTCGCGGAATCCCGTCAACTGCACGCCCACCTCGTCAGCATCCCGGCAAAAAACAGCATTCGTCTCACCACCCGCTCAGGATATCTGGGCATGTTCCTGATCATCTCCGGATCAGCCGAAACCTTCAGACAACCAGAAACACCTTCCCACCCCCGACACAGCTGGTGGCCTCGAGGATGGCGCTCAAGTCGTCAGACTCATGCGAAAACACAGCATCTCAAGGCCAATGATATTGTCTGCGTAACCCATAGCACATCAAGTGCAGGTCTGCTGGTTGCGGGCAAAAAGGCGTGTGTCATCCTCGCCGTTTTCAATTCCCTGCATACTCGGCAGCCACAGCCAGTGGCCTACGCCGACGGAGTGCTATCTCAGCAGACCCCTCTCCACACCGCAATCTGATTCACCCTCCACCCTACGTCACAAAACAGCCCAAACCCGCGCAATACCTCACACCTCAGGACCACTTTTTTGCTATGCTCCCCGCAGACCGCCTGGCGCGGATTTCTCGCCAGGATTTGGATTTTTGGGGCAAGCTGGCGAAGCCGGTTGGACGATGGGCCGCCGAAGCATAGACATCACTATGGTTCAAGGCCGATCATTCAATATGCGAAGCCAGATTGTTCCAAAAACCAAATAAGACAGGGTGTAAATAAACCACCAGCGGTTTTCTAAAGCAAGTATGTTGAATTCTATAAATTTCCTAGTGAACCAGGTCCGCCTGGCAAGAAATCCGGGCAGGGAGTTATCTGCATGCAAAATGGGCGATCCGTCCTGAAGAGAACCGTGCCCCTGCTACTGATACTGGGCCTCGCCATCGGCGGCGCCATTCTGCTGGTCGCCACAAAACCCCAAGCGCCACCACCGGAGAGTGAAGAAAAGGTCTGGGTGGTCGCCACGCAGACCGCGACCCCCGCACGACATTTCCCCGTCATTACCCTGTATGGCCGCATCGAGTCAGCACGCTCAAGCCGGCTGACCTCCTCCCTGAGCACAGAGGTCATCGACATCCTCTGCGAAGAAGGAGAACGGGTGAGCAAGGGCCAACCCCTGGTGCGCCTGGACGGACGGGATGCACAGTTACGTCTGAAACAGCGAAGCGCAGAGCTGACGGAAATCCGCGCCCTGATCGCCAGTGAAGAGCATCGCTTCGACAGTGACCAGCACATATTGGAGAGTGAACGCAGGCTGCAAGCCCTCGCCCAACAGGAAGTAGAGCGTGCACAACGCCTCAAGGCAGACAAGCTCGCCGCCCAGGCACGCATCGACGAAGCCCAGCAGGTTAAATTGCGCCAGGACATTGCCGTAGCCCAGCGCCAGCTCGCCGTGCAGGATCACGAAGCACGGCTGGCTCGCCTGCAAGCGCAACTGAAAAAGGCTGAGTCGCTGCAGGCACTTGCCAAACTCGATGTTGAACGCAGCCTGCTCCGCGCGCCCTTTGACGCTCGCATCACCCAGGTGCCCGCCTCTCCCGGCAATCGCACACGACCCGGCGACGTACTGGTGGAGCTCTACGCGCTGGACGCACTGCAAGTCCGCGCACAGATTCCCAACGCCAAGCTGGCTGCCGTCGAAACGGCACTGAATAGTGGCCACCCGCTCACCGCACGGGCCCACACGGGCACTCAGCAGAGATTGGCATTGCAACTCACCCACCTCGCCGGCGACATAAAACCCGGCCGCGGTGGACGCGATGGCCTGTTCGAACTGAAAGCCCCGACCACGGATCTAGCCATCGGCGACATCGTGTCGCTGCAACTCCAGCTGCCGGCAGTCGACAACAGCCTCGCCGTGCCCCGCGAGGCCCTGTATGGCAATAACCGTATCTACACCATTAACGATGGTCGGCTGAAGGGCCACCGGATCGAACGCCTTGGTGAAACACTCGACAACAGCCCCGGCCCTCCCCTCGACACTATGCCTGCTACCGAAAGTACAAACTGGCTGCTGGTACGCAGCGCCAACATCACGCCAGGCGATCTCATCGTCACCACCCAGCTACCCAATGCCGTCGAAGGCCTGAAGGTGCGTGAGCGACGTACATCGCCCCCATGAGCACGATTTGTGAGTTACATCGATGAGCAATAGCCAGAGCGGGCTGATCCGGCTGTTTGCGCGCCATCGCGTCGCCGCAAACCTGCTCATGGCGCTGATGGTTCTCGCCGGCAGCTGGGCCCTGGCCAAACTTAACACCCAGTTCTTTCCCAATTTCGAGCTGGATCTCATCACCGTGCGCGTCGCCTGGAGCGGTGCCAGCGCCGAAGATGTAGAACGCGGCATTACGGCACCGCTGGAACAGGCGCTGCGCAGCCTCGACAATTTACACCGCATCACCTCCACCTCGGCCATGGGTATCGCCGCCCTCAGCCTGGAATACGACGACGGTACCGACATGAGCGCGGCGCTGGAACAGGTCAATGGCGTCATCGCCCTGGCGCGCAGCCTGCCGGAGGACGTGGAAAAACCGGAGGTCAGCCGCATCATCCGCTACGAACCCGTGGCCCGCCTGCTGCTCAGTGGCATCCATGACCGGCAAGAGCTGCGCCCCCTGGCCAAGCAGATGCGTGATGAGCTGCTGACACGCGGCATTTCCAAGATCGAGATCAATGGGCTGCCAAAGGAGGAAATCGCCATTCAGGTGCCCCCTGAGCGCCTGTTGGAACTGGACATGACACTGGAGCAGATCGGCAGCCAGATCCGGAAACAGAGCCGCGACCTGCCCGCCGGCTCCGTCGGCCGCGATGACATCGCCCGCCAGCTACGCGCCCTCGAACAACGCCGCGACATCACCGGCCTGGAACAGTTGCCGTTGATCAGCGATACCGCCGGCCGTCTCATTACATTGCAGGACATCGCCAGCCTCGAGCGCCGCCCCATCGAGGGCCAGACCACCCTGAGCGTCGATGGCGAACCCGCCGTGGAGCTGCGCCTGTTCCGCGCCGAATCCGCCCCCTCACTCGGCTCCGCCCGCATACTGGAAAACTGGCTGGAGGAAACCCGTCCCACCCTGCCACCCAACATTCAGTTGCGGGTCTACGACGAAATGTGGCAGTTGATCAGTGAACGCATCAACCTGTTGCTCATCAACGGCGGTGGTGGTCTGCTGCTGGTGGTCGGCATCCTGCTGCTGTTTCTCAACCGCCGTGTCGCCTTATGGGTCAGCATCGGTATCCCGGTGTCGTTCATGGCCGCGCTGGCGGTGCTCTATCTGGCTGGCGGCAGCATCAACATGATCAGCCTGTTCGGTCTCATCATGGCGCTGGGTATCATCGTCGATGACGCCATCGTGGTGGGCGAGGACGCCCTCAGCCACTTTGAAAAAGGCGAACCGCCCACCCAAGCCGTGGAAGGCGGCGCCTATCGCATGCTGGCGCCGGTGATGTCCTCCTCACTCACCACCGTGGCCGCCTTTATTCCCCTGATGCTGGTCGGTGGCGTCATCGGCAATATGATGTTCGAGATCCCACTGGTGGTGATCTGCGTCATCATCGCCTCACTGATCGAATGCTTCCTG